>CALVVB010000001.1 GCA_944363735.1 uncultured Bacilli bacterium
TATTCACTATTTATATGTTTCACGTGAAACATTGTATATAATACTAAATTAATTATATTTTTAATACTTACTTCTATATAAATTATTTCCCGGGAAATATTTTTTACTACTTCTCTATATATTTTTATTCACTATCTATATGTTTCACGTGAAACATTGTATATAATACTAAATTAATTATATTTTTAATACTTACTTCTATCTAAATTATTTCCCGGGAAATATTTTTTACTACTTCTCTATATATTTTTATTCACTATCTATATGTTTCACGTGAAACATTGTATATAATACTAAATTAATTATATTTTTAATACTTACTTCTATCTAAATTATTTCCCGGGAAATATTTTGTATAAAAAAAGAAGAATTTACTCTTCATTAGTACTTTCTTCTTCATCTTTATCCACAACAGTAACCGTTGCAACTTTTTGATCATCTTTTAAGTGAATTAATCTAACTCCTTGTGTCGCTCTCTTCAAAGTAGATATTTGTTCCATTGGCATTCTCATAACAACACCGCTATCTGTAATAATCATTACATCCTTTTTATCACTTTCATTTAATCCAACACAATTTAAAGAAACCATAGAACCATTTTTATCAGTCATATTTAAGCCTTTAACACCTTTGCTACCTCTATGAGTTAATCTATATTCATTAATAATTGTTTTCTTTCCATAACCATTTTCAGTAACAACTAAGACTTCTTGATCACCAGTTACAACATTAGCACCAACAACCATACTACCATCAAGGTCAATTCCTTTAACTCCTGAAGTACCACGCCCCATTGAACGTATCTCGTTTTCCACAAATCTTACCATTCTACCATTACTGGCACCAATAATTACTTCGTTTTCACCAGTTGTTTTATCCACAGCAATCAATTCATCATTATCTTTAAGTACAATTGCTATTTTTCCACTTTTACGAATATTATCAAATTCCTTTATTTCAGTACGTTTAACAAGTCCGTTTCTTGTAACAAACAACAAATATTTATAGTTTTCCACAGTAGGGTCCAAACAAACTATAGAACTAATGTTCTCACTATTTTCTAGCGACAATAAATTAACAACAGGTAATCCTTTAGACTGTCTACTAAACTCTGGAACTTCATATCCCTTAAGTCTATACACTCTTCCTTTATTAGAAAAGAATAAGATATAATCATGTGTTTTCATAGAAATTAAATGTTTAACAAAATCTTCTTCGTTTGTTGCCATTCCTTTAATTCCAACACCACCACGATTTTGACTCTTATAAGTATCTGCCCTTAATCTCTTAATATAACCTTTATTAGTCAAAGTTACAATAACATCCTCTACAGGAATTAAAGACTCATCTTCAATATACTCAATCGCTGTCATATCAATATTTGTTCTTCTGTCATCACCATATTTATCTTTAATCTCTAGGAGTTCTGTCTTAATAACATTAAGAATTTTAGCATCACTACTTAAAATATCTTTTAAGTTGGCAATTAATTCAAGCAAATCATTAAGTTCATTTTCAATTTTTTCTCTTTCCAATCCAGTTAATCTTCTAAGTCTCATCTCCAATATGGCATTAGATTGAATTTCAGTTAATCCAAACTTGCTCATTAAGCCGCCTCTTGCCTCTTCATCAGATTTAGAACCTCTAATTAACTTAATTACTTCATCAATATTATCTAGTGCTATCTTTAAACCTTCTAAAATATGAACACGCTTTTCCGCATTATCTAAATCAAATTGAGTCCTTCTAATAATAACTTCTCTTTGAAAATCAATATATTTTGCAATAATATCTTTTAAACCTAAAGTTTTAGGAACACCTTGATCTAGCATTAAGAAAATTATTCCATAACTAGTTTGAAACTGTGTATGTTTATATAGTTTATTTAATACAACTTGAGCATTAGCATCTTTCTTCAAAGTAATAGTAATCTTAATACCATCTTTTAAATCAGAATGATAATCAGAAATTCCTTCTATTGTCTTATTATGAACAAGTTCTGCTACTTTATTTTTTAATTCAGAAGTATTAACACCATAAGGAACTTCATCGATAATTATATATTGTCTACCATTTTTCTCTTCAATTTGTGCCTTACTTCTAATAGTAATAGTTCCTCTACCAGTCTCATAAGCCTTTTTAATACCACTATTTCCAAGTATTGATGCACCAGTTGGAAAATCCGGACCTTTAATATATTGCATTAAACCATCAACATCAATATCAGGGTTATCTATGTAAGCAACACATCCATCAATTACTTCTCTTAAATTATGAGGAGGAATATTAGTTGCCATACCAACCGCAATACCTGTAGTACCATTAACTAAAATATTAGGAAATCTTGAAGGTAAAACTTTAGGTTCTTTAGAAGACTCATCAAAGTTTGGTTCAAAATCAACTGTATTCTTATTAATATTTCTTAAAAGTTCAAGAGATATTTTTGAAAGTCTAGATTCAGTATAACGCATTGCCGCAGCTCCATAACCTTCAATATTACCAAAGTTACCATGACCATCAATTAACATATATCTATAAGAAAAATCTTGAGCCATTCTAACCATTGCTTCATAAATAGAACTATCACCATGGGGATGGTAATTACCCATAACCTCACCGACAGTCTTTGCACTTTTTCTATGAGGCTTATCAGGAGTATATCCTGACTCATACATTGAATATAATATACGACGATGAACAGGCTTCAAACCATCTCTTAAATCAGGAATTGCCCTTGCCGTAATAACGCTCATTGAATAATCAAGAAAGGAGTCTTTTACTTCTTTTACTATATTATTTTGTTCTAATCTATCCATAAACACTTACCTCCTAAACATCTAGCGTTGCATAAGGAGCATTTGTTTCAATAAACTCACGACGTGGTGCTACTTCTTCACCCATAAGTTGTGAAAATACTTCATCCGCTGCAACTGCATCATCTATTGTAATTTGTCTTAAAACACGTTTAGTAATATCCATAGTTGTTTCATTTAACTCTTCAGCATCCATCTCTCCTAAACCTTTCATACGAGTTATTTCATATTTAGTATTTGGAGAAAGAGTTGCTAAATATTCGGTGCGCTCTGCTTCATCTAAAACATATTTACGTGTCTTACCATGAGTAATTCTATATAAAGGAGGTTGAGCAGCATATACATGCCCTTCTTCAATAATAGGTCTAAAGAAACGATAAAATAATGTTAAAAGTAAAACTCTAATATGAGATCCATCAACATCAGCATCAGTCATTATAATAATCTTATTATAACGTAGTTTAGAAATATCGAATTCTTCACCTATTCCAGTACCAAAAGCCGTTATAATTGTTCTAATTTCTTCATTAGATAAAGCTCTATCAAGCCTTGCCTTTTCTACATTTAAAATCTTACCACGTAATGGTAAAATGGCCTGTGTCATACTATTTCTTCCTTTAATAGCGGACCCACCCGCAGAATCACCCTCGACTAGGAATATTTCACATTCTGAAGCATCTTTGCTCTTACAATCATTAAGTTTACCCCAAACATTAGTCATATCAAGATCACCTTTACGACGAGTTAACTCTCTAGCTTTCTTAGCAGCAACTCTAGCTCGTGAAGCAGTTATACATTTTTCAATAATAATTTTTGCTTCATCAGGATGTTCTAATAAAAATCTTTCAAATGGTTCTGAAAATATTTTATCAGAAACACTTCTAACTTCACTATTACCAAGTTTAGTCTTAGTTTGTCCTTCAAATTGAGGATTAGGATGTTTGATTGATATTATCATTGTAATACCTTCTTTAACATCATCTCCTGTTAATGAATCATCTTTATCTTTAAGGAAATTATTATTCTGTGCATATTTATTTAAAATTCTCGTTAAGGCTCGTCTAACTCCATCTTCATGAGTCCCGCCTTCTGGTGTTGTAATATTATTAACAAAAGAGTATATTGCTGCATTGTATGATTCATTATATTGAAGTGCCACTTCCAATGATATATCTTGCATTATTCCTGTTATATCAATAATTGTAGGGTGAATTGGATTCTTATTCTTATTAAGCATCTCTACATATTCGCGAATACCACCTTCATAATAAAAACTATCCTTTTTAGGATCTTCTCTATCGTCATATAAAGTTATACGAAGACCTCTATTTAAAAAAGCTAATTCTCTAAGACGAGTTTTTAAAATATCATAGTCATATATAGTAGTATCAGTAAATATCTGATCATCTGGTTTAAATGTAACAGTAGTACCAGTTCTATCAATATCACAATCCCCAATTACTTTTAAAGATTCAACTGGTTTGCCACCTGTTTGATATCTTTGATAATATATTTTACCATCGCGATAAACTTTAACTTCTAACCAATCAGATAAAGCATTAACTACACTAGCACCAACACCATGTAATCCACCAGATACTTTATATCCTCCACCACCAAATTTTCCTCCAGCATGAAGAACTGTATAAACAGTTTCTACTGTACTCTTACCAGTTTTAGGATGAGTATCAACAGGAATACCTCTACCATCATCTTTAACTGTAATACTATTATCTTTATTAATAGTAACTTCAATATGACTACAGTATCCAGCTAAAGCTTCATCTATAGCATTATCAACAATTTCCCATACTAAATGATGAAGTCCTCTTGAACTAGTAGAACCAATATACATACCTGGCCTTTTTCTAACTGCTTCCAATCCTTCAAGCACTTGTATCGCTGAAGAATCATAATTATTATCTACTTTCTCTTCCATACTTTAACTCCTCTCTACTTTTCCATCATTAACTTTAAATATAACTGCATTATTTAAAGTTGGTTTAGAAATATTTTTCAAATCAGTAGTTGTTATAATACTCTGAATATCTTTACTAACATATTTTAAAAGCTTATTTCTCTTATTTAAATCAAGTTCACTAAAAATATCATCTAATAGAAGTATAGGATTAGTTCCATTATTTTCTTTAAAAATTGGAATAGAAGCAAGTTTATAAGACAGTACAGCACACTTTTGTTGCCCTTCAGAAGCATAAATTTTCATATCAGTATTATTATCCATAATAAAGTTAAAATCATCTCTATGAGGCCCAAATAATGTCATCCCAGCATTTAATTCTCTCTTATAATTTTTTTTATAAGTATCAGATAAACTTCTTCTTATACTTTCTATATCATAAGAATTAATAATTATATTAGGTTTATATTCTATTTTTATTATTCTAATATCTTCTGTAATATTTCTATAAATATCACTAATATAATTATTAATTAAAGATAAATATTCATATCTTTCTTGATAAATTAAAACAGCTTTCTCTACTAATTTATCTGTTAAAATATCTAAATAAGATTTATCAGCAATTCCATTAGTAAACAATATTTTAAGATATTCATTACGTGTTTTTAAGATTTTATTATATTCATTATAAGTAACTAAATAAGAATAAGAAATTTGTGACAAAGTCATGTTAAGTAAATTTCTTCTAATATTAGGTGATCCTTTTATAATATCTAAATCATTAGGTGTAAAAACAATAATATTTAAATTAGAAAGATAATCAGCATACTTTTGAACTTTTTTAGAATTAACATAAATATCTTTATTTTTATCTAAAAAATCTATCTTTAAGTCTTTAATTTGTCTATTATTTAAGATTCTTCCTTCTATACTAGCTTTTTTTCTATTAAATTTTATAACATCACTATCTAATCCATTTCTAAAGGATTTAGTAAGTCCAAGTATTGCAATAGCTTCTAAAATATTAGTCTTGCCACTAGCATTATTTCCAATAAAAATATTCATTTTACTACCTAAAGTAATATTAAACCTATCATAGTTACGAAAATTCGTAACTCTTAAAGACCTAATTATCATATTTACTCAAAAAAACGACCATATAATCACCTACACCCTATTTTAGTACTCCTATACACGCAAGAATATTATATCATATTTAGCCCTAAATAAACAGAAAAAAAGCAATTATTTTGCTTTTTCTTTTCGATTTCTTATAATAGATTCTAATCTACTCGCTCTCATAACTTGATTATTAAAAGAATAATATGAAATATTCACTGTTATTACTTTATTATTTTTAAATAATATCTCTGTTTTATTATTACCAACTTTTCTATAATCTTTAATATTACTTAATGAAATCCAAGTACACTCATCATCTAATGGACTACTAGTAGGAAAAAATATTATGTTTTTTGTATCCTCTATCAATATTGGTAATTTATAACTACTATTTAAAATATTTTTAGAACCATCCTTTCTTCCAGGATAAGAACTTCCAAAATACTTACAACTATAATCAAGTATTTCAAGAGGAGTTTTATTAACCTCATATTTATAATCATCCTCAAGAACCATAGATTTCCATACATCATCAGGCATAATAGCAAGTGTTTCATCATTAATTTCATAATCTTTCATAAACCAAAATCCCCTTTCAAAAGCAATAAATTTGCTTTGCTATCAGTCTACTATATTATATTGTCGAAAAAAACATTTTTTTGTCACAAAATTAAAAAAAAAGTAAAAATTTCTTACTTTTTTTCTAAAATTATTAATTTTTAATAAGTTCTAATAGGTAAAACTAATTGAGTTAAACTATCATCATCATCACTTTTTAATAAAATTGGTTTAATTTCTCCAACAAAATATAATTCAACAGTTTCAGTATTAAAAGATTTCAAAGCATCCATCATATATTTAGAACTAAATGATACTTTTACATCAATATCTTGATCTTTAGTAATAATCATTTTCTCCTCTACTCTACCAATTTCAGCACTAGAAGATTTCATAATCAAATTATTACCATCAGTCTCTAATGTAACAGTATTTTTATCTTTATCGCTAGTTAAAATACTAACTCTGTCAACAACGTTGTAGAAATTATTAATATCAAAATGAAGTTTAACCAGATGATCTTTAGGTAATAAATTAGATGTATTAGGATAAGTACCATTAATTAACCTAGATTGAAATAAAAGATTTTGATATTTAAATAAGATTTTATTATTAAATATATGAATTTCTACCATTTCTTCACTATCATCAATTATTCTTGTAAATTCTAATAAATTACGACTAGGAATAACAATATTTTGATTTTCCTTACTAATTTTATCTAATTTAATAACTTTTCTAGCTAATCTATAAGAGTCAGTCGCATTACATTCCAATACATCTCCAGTAATATTAAAATTAATACCATTTAATATAGCCTTATTTTCATCAATAGAAGTAGCAAAAGCAGTTTGATTAACAATTTCTTTTAAAATACTTGGTGAAAGTTCTATATGACTTTTACTTTCCCCTAAATCTATATTAGGATATTCACTTTCACTAATACCATTTAAGTTAAATTCACTATTTTCTGTATAAATAAGAATTTTAAGTTCATCCACCACTTCTATATTAATATATTGATCAGGTAATTTTCTAACAATATCTGAAATATATTTACCTTGAATAATAATACTCCCCTCTTCTTTTACTTTTATAATTTCTTCATTATCACAATCAATATGAGTTTGAATAGTAATATCATTATCACTTGCAGTTAAAACTAATTTCTTATTTGAAAGGTCAAATTTAATACCTGCTAATACTGGTATAACATTGCGACTCGATATAGCTTTAGATACTTTATTAATTGCTTCCATTAAAATTTCTTTTTTAATTGTAAATTTCATTATTAATTCCTTCTTTCTTAATATATATTTTTATTTATATAGTGGAAAATGTGGAAAACTACAATTTTCCTTTATATTATAACATATTTTTATTAACAAGTTATGTGGATAAAAAGTTAAAAAATTAAATTTATCAACATCTTAAGGTTTTAAATCGTTTTCTAACTTCTTTATTATCGCTGCCAAATCACTGTTATTTTTTATTTCTTGTTCAATTTTTTCGACAGAATGCATAACTGTAGAGTGATCTTTACCACCAAATTCTGTTCCTATCTTTGGAAAAGATTCACTTGTAAGTTTTCTACATAGATACATGGCTATTTGTCTTGGAAAAGCAATATTACTACTTCTTTTCTTACTTCTTATATCTTCAACAGATATTTGAAAATATTCTGAAACAATTTTCTGAATTCTTGTAATATCATTTTTTTCACTAAGACCTTTGCTAATAAAGTCTTTCAATGCTTCAATAGCAAGACTTATATCTATTCTA
The DNA here is from genome assembly GCA_944363735.1 of uncultured Bacilli bacterium. Taxonomy (GTDB): domain Bacteria; phylum Bacillota_I; class Bacilli_A; order RF39; family UBA660; genus Onthousia. The sequence continues at coordinate 8,197 of CALVVB010000001.1, forward strand.
GCACCTCCCATAATAGTTGAATAAGCGACAAGTCTAGTGATAGAGCCTTCAAGTTGTCTTACATCACTTCCCATATTAGATGCAATATATTCTATAACATCTTCTGGTATTTCTGTTTCAAAATTTCCTGCTATTATTTTTTTACGAAGAATTTCTTTTCTAAGTTCAAAATCAGGTGGATAAATATTAACGGTAAGGCCCCAACAAAACCTTGTTCTAAGACGTTCCTCTAATAATTTCAAATCATTAGGAGATCTATCTGAGGAAATGATTATTTGTTTAGAATCATTATATAGATTTGTAAAAGTGTGGAAAAATTCTTGTTGTGTTTGTGTCGCACCACCTAAAAACTGAATATCATCAATTATTAATACATCAATATTTCGATATTTATTTTTAAAAAAGTCTATATAACTGAAATTAGTACCCTTCTCGTCCTTTTTATTAATACCAACAAAATCATCTCTAAATTGATCACTTGTAACATAAAGAACCCTTCTATTAGAATTTTCCACAATATAATTACCTATCGCATGCATTAAATGCGTTTTACCTAATCCACTGTTTCCATAGATAAACAAAGGATTATACATTTTGCCTGGATTTTCAGCAACTGACAATGCCGCAGCCTGGGCAAATTTATTACTATTACCTACTATAAAGTTTTCAAAATTATATTTTGGATTTAAATTAGATTGATTTTTAAAAGATTTAGGAACTCCTTCTTCACTTACTTTATCCTCTTCTATTTCTTTCTCAACCTTTTTATTGTTAATTTCATCAGGTAATAAGAATTCTAATTCAAAGTTAGTTCCAGTAACTTTATTCAAAGCTACTTTAATAAGTTCAAAATAGTTATCAGATAAATGCTTTTTATGAATAGACATAGGGACTTCAATAATCGCTACCCCATTATCTAATTCAGAAAGTTTAACATCACTAAACCAAGTGTCGAAAGCTAGGGATGAAAGTTCATCTTTAATTTCTTTTAGAACATTTTGCCATAGAATTTCGACATTCACCCTATCACCTCCCACCTGAATTTCATAAATTACCATTATAATACTCTAAATTTGTGGAAAAAGAAATAGTAATTTTAAATTTTTTATTTTTCCACAATTTTTAAACAAATTTCTCCACAATAAAAATCGACAAATATCAACAAAAAATAAAGTTTTCCACATTTTCCACAAATTTTAAATTCACAAGTTAATATTTATTATCCACATCATGTTGAAATAGTGGAAAAATAAAATAAAAAAACTTATTATTATGAAATGCACCCCTCTGGGGAGACATTTCTAAAAAAACTATAATATGATAGAAAACACTTCCGAAAGGAGGTGTTTTCTTATGGCTTCAAAAGGTCAAAAGTTCAGAGACTATAGTGACAAAACAAATATTAAGAATATTATTTTAGAAGAATACAAGTTAAAACGAAATATTCAAGAATTATCAGAAAGATATAATATTCCATCTGGAACTATAAAAACGTGGACAAGAAAAATAAACCATCCAGAATTAAACACTGGAAAGAAACGTGGACGTCCAAAAGAAAAAGATTTAACCAAAGAAGATTGGAAAGAAAGATATGAGATATTAAAAAAATAGCAGGCCTTCCTCAGGGCACAACAAGAGAGAAAGTAACTTTTATTAATCTATATAGAGATAACTATAAGTTATACAATATGTGTGCCGTACTTAATATAAGTCCAAAAACTTACTATAAGTATAGAAATAAGGAAGATCTTGATTATTATGATTATTTAATAATTAAAGAAATATTTGATGATTCTAAAGGTACATATGGATATCGTAGAATTGTGGAAGGCCTAAAAATCAAATATGAAGTTGTAATGAATGGAAAGAAGGTTTTAAGAATAATGAAAAAGTATAATATAATGCCTAACTATATTAGGAAATCAAAGAAGAAAAATAAGAATGAAAGAATTGAAGATAATGTTAAACCAAATTTATTAAATAGGAATTTTACTACTGATGCACCAAATAAAGTTTGGGACACAGATGTAACTTACCTTATATTTAAAGGTTCTAGAGCATATTTATCAACAATAATTGATTTATATGATAGAAAAGTAATCGCTTATAAAATATCTAAACGAAATGATAATAAACTTGTTATGGACACTTTAAATGAAGCGATATCAAAAAGAAAAGATGTATCTGGATTAATCTTGCATAGCGATCAAGGATTCCAATATACATCTTATGAATACAAAGCAATTTGTGAATCTAATGGTATTACTATTTCTATGTCCAGAAAAGGTACTCCAATAGATGACTCACCAATTGAGAGTTGGCACTCTCTCCTTAAAAAGGAAACTTTGTATAACAATGATATCACATCTTTAGAAAATTACATAGAATTAGTTGAAGAATGGATAGAATTTTATAATACAACTAGAATTAAAGGAAAGAAAGTTAATAAGAAGAAAGGATATAAGAAAAATGATAAATAAAGATGAATTAATATATAAATTAGAAGTAGTAATAGAATATTTAAAAAATAATGGTGGAGATGATTATAAATTATATAATCAAATATGTCCAGATATGGGAGAACCTGATTCTAATATTGTTGAATATGCAGAAGATGTTCTATACATGATTAATTTATTAATTGATAACAAATAAAGACAAGCTTTATTTGAATAAATATTATAATTACATAATAAAAATCAAGGGTCTAGATGAAATCACTTCGTTCGCCCTTGATTTTTATCTAGTTTTTTATTTGATGTCTCCTAAATGGGGTTCACATCATTATTTTAATAAGTTTTTTATATAAATTTTATCTAATATTTCATCTAATTTAATAATAAGTACTACTTTTTAGTTATCTCTTTTATTTTATTATATATTTCATCAGAAACTTTATAAATATTTATACCAATAGGCGTACAATTTATTGCAACAGTATTTTGCCAAGTTTTAATTAAACTAATCGCTTTAATATCAGAATAGTTAATAGTTCTAACTAACTTACCTTTCTTAAACATTTCTAATCTGTTATCAAAAAAAACAAAGTCAAATTTAGGTGGTAATAAAATATTAATCCCATTTGTACCAGTTGTAGTAAATCTCAATAATTCTTTATCCATAATCTCCTCCTTTAAAAACTTATACTACAATTTAAGTAATATATCAATAATAATATGTATATCAAATTCCTTTATAACTTAAAATAAATTTCTTGACAAAGATATGAACTACCTATTATAATAATGTAGATTTCAAGTCTGGAGGTGTTATAATGAAAAGAACATATCAACCAAATCAAAGAAGAAGAGCAAAAAAACATGGCTTTTTCGCTCGTAAAGCAAGCGCTGGTAATATTTTAAATAGTCGTCGTAAGAAAGGACGCAAAGAACTAGTAAAATAAAATTCACTGTTTTTGCAGTGTTTTTTTAACTTTAGGACGTGGTCAAATGAACAAGAAGTATATAGTAAAAGAAAGTAAAATTTTTGATGAAGTAATAGAAACAGGAAAAAAAATAAAAAATTATAATTTCATCATATTCTATAAAGAAATAAAAGAATCACCTACTAAATATGGAATAACAGTTCCAAAAAAAGTAGGTAAGGCTCATATTAGAAATAAATTAAAAAGAAAAGTTAGATCTATTATAAGAATATATAATAAAACCTATGAAAAAAATTATAATTGTATTATAATAATAAGAAATAGCTGTCTAGATTTATCTTATCAAGAACTTAATAACAGCTTACAATATTTATTAAATAAAATTAAGTAAGGAGCAATATATGAAGAATAAAACAATAAAATCAAAAATTATCATTATAATAATGCTATTATTTTTAGTAACAGGATGTACAACAACATTAGTAGACAAAGATAAAAAAGCAGTTCAAAATCCTGAAACAGGACAATCATTAACAGCAAATATTTTATGTCAACCAGAAAATGAACAAACTAGAAAGCTATATGAAGATAATGGTGTAAAATTAAAAGATTTACCAAAATGCTCAGAGTTCACACCAAGTTCAACTGAATATGATGGATTATGGACAGGAATATTTGTAAAACCATTAGCATTCTTAATATTAACATTAGGTAAGTATATTGGAAGTTTCGCTCTTAGTATAATAATAATTACTATTATTATAAGACTAATTTTATTTCCATTTACAAGAAAAATGGCTGTTCAAAGTGAAATGATGAAAAAGGCATCTCCAGAACTAGCTAGAATTCAAAAGAAATATGAAGGAAAAACAGATCAAGACTCTATGTTAAAACAAAATCAAGAAATGATGATGGTTTATAAAAAATATAACTTTAATCCACTAACAAGTTGTCTAATCTCCTTTATTCAACTACCTCTATTACTAGCATTCTTAGAAGCAATAAATAGAGTTCCAGCAATCTTTGAAGAAAACTTTTTAGGAATTCAATTAGGAACAACACCATTAGTAGGTTTTGGAAGTTCGACAATTTATATGTATATAATTCTTTTACTTATAATAGGTGGTTCAACTATTCTTATGTTTAAAACAACAAGTAATGGTGCTACCGATCCATCAATGAAAATGATGCCAATTATGATGAGTGTAATTATTATAATAACAGCATTTTTTATGCCTTCCGCTTTAGGGATATATTGGTCAGTAGGTAATATATTTGCAATAATTCAAAATATTGTAGTAAAAAAGGGGATGGAAAAGCATGATAAATAAACATAATTACACCGGAAAAACATATGAAGAAGCAGTAAATAAAGCTAAAATAGATTTACAAGAATTAGAAGAAAACTTAATAATAAATACAAAAGAAGAAAAGAAAACATTATTATCAAAAAAAGTTGAAATAGAAGTAATAGAAAAAAGAGAAATAAAAGAATTTCTAAAAAAAGAAATAAAGTCAATTTTAAAAGATATGGGCTTTGAAGTTGAAATAGAAATGACTATTAATAATGATACAACAACATATCGTTTGTATTCTACAAATGATGCTTTATTAATAGGAAAAGATGGTAAAAACTTAAAAGCACTTACAACAATAGTAAATGCTATTTTAACAAAACAAATAAATAATAATTATCGCTTCTTAATAGATGTAAGTGATTATAAAGAAAAAAATGATAGAAGAATAGAAAGACTTGCAAAAAAACTAGCAAGAGAAGTAAAAGAAACAAAAGTAGAAACAAAAATGGACTCTATGAATTCATATCAAAGAAGACTAGTCCATAATGTTTTAACTAATAATAAATATGTCTATACTGAAAGTGTAGGAGAAGAACCTAATCGCTGCGTTGTTATAAAACCTCGCGACTAGGTCTTTTTTTGTCAAAAAGTGACTAATAAAAAACTTTCCTTATTTATACCCTTTACAGCTGTATAAAACCAAAATATAATAATATGACTGAAAAAGAAAGGAAGGTGTTATATGCAAGAAATAGTTGCAAATACAGTAGATGATTTAGAATTTTTAAAATTAACATTAACCATTGAAATAGATAATATAAAAAGAAATATAAAAAGTTTAATTATATATCCAAAAGTACAAGATTATATAAATTTATTAAGAAAAAAAGAAGATTTAAAGAAAAATAATATTTATAAAGACCCTTTAAAATCAGAAATTAAAGATAAAATTGCCTTTTTAATAAATACTTATACAGAAGTAAAACAATATGAAGAAAATATAAAAGTATTAAAAGAATATAACAAAGAATTAATAAAAATAGAAAACTTAATATCAGTAAATGGTATTATATGCAATAAAGAAAAACAAAATAAAATATATTATTCTCAAAAAACAATAATAATGCATTTATTAACTATAAAAAAAGAAGAAGGATTAAATTTACAAACAAATATAGAAGAATTAAATAGATATATTGATGCTGTAAGACAATCATTACAAAGTGAAATTCATTATGAAGATGATAAAGTTATAGATGAAATATTAAGTTATAAAGTATATGAAAATCCTCGTAATTATGATATAAAGAATGTAAGAGAACTACCATCTATAGAAATAGAATATTTATCTAAAAATAATAAATTAACAAAAAGAGAAAAAGAATCATTTTTTGGTAGAAATGCATATGAATCTTTAGGACTAATAAAAAAAGAAGAATATATAAAAAGAATAGGAGTAAAGAAAAATGACTGATACAATAGTTGCAATATCAACAAAATTAGGAGTAGGCGCTATTTCTATTATAAGATTAAGTGGAGATAATGCTATATCTTTAGTAAATAATTTTTTTAGAGGTAAAGATTTAAATAAAGTAGAGTCTCATACTATAAATTATGGATTTATTAATGATGGTAAAGAAGATATAGATGAAGTATTAGTATCAGTAATGAGGGCTCCTAAAACTTTTACTAGAGAAGATATTGTGGAGATAAATTGTCATGGTGGTATTGCTACAACTCTTAGAATTCTTGATTTATTAATAGAAAGCGGGGCAAGAAGGGCAGAAGCTGGAGAGTTTACTAAAAGGGCTTTTCTTAACGGGAGAATAGATTTAACAGAAGCTGAAGCAGTAATGGACTTAATAGAAAGTAAGACAGATAATAGTAGAAAACTTGCTTTATCATCTCTAGAAGGTAATCTAAAAAAATATATCAATAGTTTTAGAAATAAATTAAAACATGTTATTGCAAACATTGAAGTAAATATAGATTATCCTGAATACTATGATATAGAAGAAGTTACTAAGAAAGAATTAAAAGAAGTAATAAATGACCTTGAAAAAGATTTACAAAACTTAGTAAAAAAGTCAGAAGAACGACAAATTATTAAAAATGGTATTAAGACTATTATTATAGGTAGACCTAATGTCGGAAAGAGTAGTATCTTAAATAGATTTCTAAAAGAAGATAAAGCTATTGTTACTGATATTGAAGGAACAACAAGAGATATAGTTGAAGGAAGTATTATCTTTGATGGTATAGAATTATCTTTAATAGATACAGCAGGTATAAGAGATACCGATAACTTAGCCGAAAAAATAGGAGTAGAGAAGAGTTTATCTTTAATAAACAAAGCAAACCTTATTATAGTAGTATTAAACTCTAGTGAAGAGTTAAATGATAATGATAAGTTCATCTTAGATAAAGTAAAAGATAAGAATCCTATTATAGTTTTAAATAAGAATGATTTACCTAAGAAAATTGATAAAGATAAGTTAGACTTTAAACATATTGTAAGTACTAATACTAATAGCCTAGATGGAATAGAACCATTAAAAGAAGAAATAAAGAGTATGTTTAAACTATCAGAAATAAAAGAAGATGATTACACTTATCTTGCTAATGAAAGGCAATTAACATTAGCGAAGAAGGCCCTTAAGAGTTTAGGAGATGCTAAAGTTAGTTTAGAATCTGATGAACCTGTTGATATAATAGAAATAGACTTAAAGGAAGTATTTGATATTTTAGGTTCTATTACAGGAGAAAGCTATAGTGATGAACTACTAGATGAGTTATTTGCAAATTTCTGTGTAGGAAAGTAAGAAAGGAATAATATAAATGAGCAAGAAAATTACTAAGAAGAATTCAATTTTATTTAATCAATTATGGATAAACAAAGCAATAGAAGATGGTAATAGTTTTGTTTTAATATCTAAAAAAGAAGATGATAGAAGCATTGGTGAAATAATAGAAGAAAGGTATTTAGAAGAGGACTTAGAACCAAAAAGTAGAAAAGTAACAGAACATGACTCTTTATTATATCAAAGAGAATGGCTAAAAAAATATAGAGAGGAAGGTTTACCTATTCCAAATCGAAAAGTAGCAGGAAAATATAGTTTAGGCCAAATTCTTGCTTTAAAACATTTTGAACTAGAAATGTTTTAAAGCAAGTGAAAAAGAAAAAGTACTAGAATTAAAATAAAGGTAGTGATGTATAAATGAATTATGAAGTAATTGTTGTAGGAGGAGGTCATGCTGGTATAGAAGCCTGTCTTGCTAGTTCAAGACTTAACCACAAGACACTTTTAGTAACTGGTAATATTAATAATATTGCCGATATGCCATGTAATCCTTCTATAGGAGGACCTGCTAAAGGAATAGTTGTAAGAGAAATAGATGCCCTAGGTGGCGAAATGGCTAAAAATACTGATAAGAGTTCTTTACAAATGAAAATGTTAAATACTAAAAAAGGACCTGCCGTTAGAGCCTTACGTGCTCAAGCAGATAAAGTTATCTATAAAGAAGAAATGTTAAAGACTTTAATTTGTCAAGATAATCTAGATATTAAAGAAGGATTAGTAAAAGAACTTATTATAAAAGATAATAAAATAAGTGGAGTAATATTAGAAGATGGTGAAGAAATAACTTCTAAATCCGTTATTTTAACAACAGGAACTTATTTAAAAGGAACAATATTAGTAGGGGATAAAAAAACAGCAGGAGGTCCTCATGGTGAAAAAGCTAGTAACTATTTAAGCCCATTCTTAAAGAAGCTAGGCTTTAATATCTTAAGACTAAAAACAGGAACTCCTCCTCGTATTGAAAAGAGTAGTGTCGACTTTTCTAAAATGCAAAAAGAACTAGGAAGTAGTGAAGATATAACTTTCTCATACGATAATACTACCGCCCTTGCCTATAAATACCAACTCCCTTGTTATTTAATTTATACTAATGAGTTAACTCATAAGATAATTAAAGATCATCTTAATGAATCTAGTATGTATGGAGGCTATGTTGAAGGAGTAGGACCAAGATATTGTCCATCTATAGAGGATAAAGTAGTAAGATTTAGTGATAAAGAACGTCATCAATTATTTTTAGAACCAGAAAGTATTTACTATGATGATTTATATTTACAAGGCTTCTCAACAAGTATGCCTCACTATGTTCAAGAACAAATGGTCCATAGTCTATCTGGTTTAGAAAATGCAAAAATATTAAAATATGCTTATGCTATAGAGTATGATGCCATAGACTCGAGACAAATAAAACCAACTCTTGAAACAAAGATAATTGAAAATCTTTATACAGCAGGACAAATAAATGGAACAAGTGGTTATGAAGAAGCAGCAGGACAAGGATTAATCGCTGGAATAAACGCTTCTCTAAAATTAGAAGAAAAAGCCCCATTAATTCTAAAACGTAATGAATCTTATATTGGTGTTTTAATTGATGATTTAGTAACAAAAGGAGTAAAAGATCCATATCGCCTGTTAACTTCCCGTGCTGAATATCGCCTTCTTTTAAGAGATGATAATGCTGATTTAAGATTAAAAGAATACGGCCATAAAGTAGGTTTAGTTAGTGATAGTATTTATAACAAATTCTTAAAAAAGAAAAGTGATATAGAAAAATTAACCAATATTTTAAAAGAAACTAAAATTACTCCAAAACAAGATATAAATAATATTTTAATAAAACTAAATACATCACCATTAAAAGATAGTATTACATTATATGATTTATTAAAAAGACCTGAACTATCTATAGAAGATTTAACTAATTTTAAAGATTTGAATTATTCTAAAGAAGTCCTAAAAGAAGTTGAGATAAATGTAAAATATGAAGGGTATATAAAAAAATCTATGGAAGAAGCAAAGAAAATGTTAGAACTAGAAGATAAAGAAATACCAGAAGATATTAACTATCAAGATATTCCTAATATTGCTAGTGAAGCGAAAGAAAAACTAGAAGAAATAAAACCAATAACTTTAGGTCAAGCTAGTAGAATAAGTGGTGTTAATCCTGCAGACATTGCTATTATATCTGTCTATTTAAAGAAAAGAGGAAACTAAATGACCATTGAAGAATTTATAAAAGAAGTAGAAAAACTAGGAATAAAAATAACAGCTAAAGAATTAGAAAAGCTAGATATTATTTATAATACTTTAATAGAAACAAATAAAACTATGAATCTAACAAGAATAACAGAAAAAGGAGATGTTTATTTAAAACATTTCTATGATAGTCTAACATTGGCCAAAGTATATGATTTGTCTAAAGCAAGTACCCTTTGTGATATTGGCACAGGAGCAGGTTTTCCAGGACTTATTTTAAAAATATTCTATCCTAATTTAGCCATAAGTTTAGTAGATTCTCTTTTAAAAAGAGTAAATTATCTTAACAATTTAATAGAAGAGTTACAACTAACTGGTATAAAAGCTTATCATATTCGTGCCGAAGACTTAATAAAAGAAGGTAAAAAGTTTGATATTGTAACAGCAAGAGCAGTAAGTGCTTTACCTAAATTACTATTATGGACCATGCCTTTAGTAAATAAAAATGGTAGTTTTCTTGCTATGAAAGGTAATGTTACGGAAGAGTTAGAATTATCTAAAGATATCCTGAAAAAACATAACTGGTATATTAATAAAAAAGAAATTTTTACCTTACCTAAGAAAGAAGATATAAGAACAGTTTTAGAAATAAAAAATAAAGCCTAGCAAACTAATACAATTAATGATATAATAAGATTAGTAAAAAATAAAAAGAATAGAATAAAGAGGGGATTAACATGAATAATAAAGATAACGAAGTTGTATATTTACATTTAGATGATATAATTCCAAATAGATTTCAACCAAGACAAGTATTTGACGAAAGAGCTTTAAAAGAATTGGCTGTTTCTATTAAAGAGCATGGTGTAATCCAACCAATTATTGTTCGTAATATAGGTAATAAATATGAAATAATAGCAGGAGAAAGAAGATATAAAGCATCAGCTATGGCAGGACTTACAACAATACCAGCTATTATTCGCAATTTAGATGATAAGGAAAGTAGTAAGGTAGCCCTTCTTGAAAATTTACAACGTAAAAATTTAAATCCAATTGAAGAAGCAAAAACATATCAAAAGATTCTTGAATTAGATCAAATGACTCAAGAAGAACTAGCTAAAACTATGGGTAAAAGCCAAAGTGCCGTTGCTAATAAATTACGACTATTAGCTTTAACAGATGAAGTTCAAGATGCACTATTAAAAGATAAAATTTCAGAACGTCATGCTAGAACTCTTCTAAATGCACCTGATGCTGACACTCAAAAGAAATTATTAAAAGAAGTAATAGATAATAAGCTAACAGTTAGAGAACTAGAAGAGAAAATAAAACCTAAAGAAGAATTAACTCCTACAGATATAGAAAATCTTTTAAATCCTCAACCAGTTAATACTCATGCTAATTCAATAGAATCTTTAATGTCTCAAAATTCTTCTAACGACACTATTACTTCTCAATCTTCTCAAAGTAACTTTAATCAAAGTGTAGGAATTGATTATTCAACACCACCTAAATTTATTGATTATGATGTTCCTAATATTACTGAAAATTTAGAAAGTACTGCAAATAAGCAGATTGATATTAATGCTATAAAAGATAATGCCAAGGATATAAATATAGAAGAAGAATCTACAACAAAAACTAATATAGATGAATTTTTAAAAGTAACTCCTAAAGAAGAAAATAAAGAAGAACCACAACAATCATTTAAATTTTTCTCGCCTGAAGAAGGAGTACATAATGAAGTTAATAAAGATAACACAACTCCTATATTCAATACACCCATGCCAACAGAACAACAACTTAACAATGTTGATCCATTTAATTTAGGAAACGAAACAAAAGAATTAGAAGACTCTACAAGTACTTCTATGGATAATCTATTATCAGGAGTTAATAATCAAGCATCTGCAAAACAAATACCAGTACAATCTATAAATACTTTTAATAATCCATTCGCTAATAATCCACTTTTCCAAGATAATATTCAAAACAATCAAGAAATATCAACTGTAACAAAACCAAAATATAATTTAAATGAATCTATAAATTTAGTAAGAGAAACTCTAAAAAAAATTGAAGAAAGTGGATTTAAAGTAGATAGTGAAGAAATTGATCTTATTAATAACTATCAAATCACAATAAAAATATCAAAAGAAAATAATTAAGGCTAAAAGTAGAGTTAAATCTACTTTTTTAGATAAATTTCTTTTCATAATACCATATTTTTGATACAATAATTAAGACAAATAAGAGAAGAGAGTGATAAAATGGCAAAGGTAATTTCTTTAGTAAATCAAAAAGGTGGAGTAGGCAAGACAACGACAAGTATTAACCTTTCTGCATCACTAGCATTTCTTGGAAAGAAAGTATTATTAATAGACTTAGATCCTCAAGGAAATACTACTACTGGTGTAGGTATAAATAAAGGAGATATAAATCTAAGTATATACGATGTTTTAACTAATAAATGTAGTACCAAAGATGCAATGTTAAAAACTAAATATAAAAAATTATATGTCTTACCAGCAACAATTAATTTAGCAGGTCTTGATATCGAACTTCTTGAAAAAAGTCAAAGTGAACCTGGGTTTGCCAAGGGAGCTCAACTTAAATATCATTTACAAGAATTAGAAGATGAAAACTTTGATTTCATAATAATAGACTGTCCACCATCATTAGGATTAATTACAACAAATGCACTAACAGCAAGTGATTCCGTTATTATTCCAGTTCAATGTGAATTCTTTGCACTTGAAGGAATAATGCAATTATTAAATACAATTAGACTAGCTCAAAAACAGTTAAATCCTAATCTAGATATTGAAGGAGTACTTCTTACAATGTTAGATTCAAGAACTAATCTTGGTTTTGAAGTAGTAGATGATATTAGAAAATTTTTCAAAGAAAAAGTATATAATACTATTATACCAAGATTAATAAGATTAACAGAAGCACCATCACACGGTGAACCTATAATCGTATATGACCCAAAAAGTAAAGGTTCAGAGGCTTATTTAAATTTAGCAAAGGAAGTGATTGATAGAAATGGAAACTAAAAGGCGTGCTTTAGGTAGAGGTCTTGAAGAATTGTTTAATAATGAACCATTAAATATGACAGAAATGGAAGAAAAAATAATTAAAACAACTCCAAAAGACGAAATTGTAAATATAAATTTAGATGAATTAAGAAGTAATCCTTATCAGCCTCGCAAAAATTTTGATGAAGAAAGCTTAAAAGAGTTATCATCGTCTATTAAAGAACATGGAGTTTTTCAGCCAATAATTGCTAAAAAAAGTATAAAAGGATATGAAATAATAGCAGGAGAACGACGTGTTAAAGCTTCAAGATTAGCAGGACTTACAACAATACCAGCTATCATCAAAGATTTTAGTGATGAAGAGATGATGGAAATTGCCCTTCTTGAAAACTTACAAAGAGAAAATTTAAGTGCATTAGAAGAAGCAGAGGCCTATAATTCTCTAAAAACAAGATTAAACTTAACTCAAGATGAATTAGCCAAAAAAGTAGGAAAATCAAGAAGTCATATTACAAATATGTTAGGATTATTAACTTTGCCTAATGAAATAAAAGACGAAGTTATGAAAGGTGAAATTAGCATGGGACATGCTAGATTATTAAGTAAATTAGAAGATAAAGACCAAGCTATAAGTCTAGCCGATAAAGTAATAAATGAAAATTTAAGTGTTAGAAAATTAGAAGAATTAACGACATCAAAAGAAGAATATCATCGTAAAAAAGAATTACCTAAAAGAAAAATAACAAAAAAAGAAAGTGAATATTCATATTTAGAAAATGATTTATGCGAAAAGTTAGGAACCAGAGTGAAAATAAAAGAAAATAAATTAGAAATAAGTTTTACTAATGCAAATGACTTAACAAGAATACTAGAAATTATGCATTTAGATAAATAAAGGAGGTAATCCCTTGAAAGAGTTTTTTGCTTCAGAAATATTTATATATTTTGTTAGACCTGTTATATATATAGGACTAGCTTATATATTTTATAAATTACTAACATATTTTCTTACAAAAATCCTACATTATAAAAATATAAATAACAAGAATAAAAAACGTGTTAATACTACATTAAGCATTATAAATAACTGTCTAAAATATATTGTAATATTCCTAACAATTCTAATAATACTAAATAGTTTTGGTATTGATGTCAGTAGTATTTTAGCAGGATTAGGAATAGTAGCAGCAGTTCTTACTCTAGCGTTTCAAGATTTAGCTAAAGACTTTATCGCTGGTATTTCTATTGTCATGGAAGATCAATTTGAAATAGGTGATAATGTCATGATTAATGGTTTTCGTGGTGATGTTATTGATATGGGACTTAAAACCACAAGAATAAAAGATTATAAAGGAGCAGTTCAGATAATATCTAATCATATGATAACAGAAGTTACTAACTATAGTTTAAATCCATCATTAGCAGAAGTTACTATAGCAGTAGATTCTGATAATGATTTAGATAAAGTAGAAAAAGTTATAAGAAAAACAATGGAAACTATTGATAAAACATATGATTTTCTTAAAGGTCCAACTGAATTATGGGGAGTTGAAATGGTAGATCAAAATTCTGTAACATATAAAGTTGTAGTTAAAACAAAAACAGGTAAAGATTTTGATATTCAAAGAAGAATGAGAAAAGATCTACAAGATAATTTAACAAAAGCAGGTATCAAAATGCCTCAAACACATATGGAGGTTCGTAATGGAAAATAAAAGTTATAAATTAGGAGATAGACTAGTATTAAAAAAAGGACATCCATGTGGTGCGAATGATTGGGAAATAGTAAAACTAGGAGCTGATATTAAATTAAAGTGTACAAATTGTGGAAGATTAGTATTTATTCCAAGAATAGAGTTAAACAAAAAAATTAAGAAAGTAATAGAAAAGGAGAGTCAAGATGCATAATAAAAGAAAATTGAAATTAAAAAAATTTTATCTTCATCCTATTACAGTTTATTTACTTTTAACTTTCCTTATATTAATATTAAGTGCCATTTTATCAGGATTGCAAATGCAAGGAACTTACAATACGATAAGTCCAACCACTAATGAATTAGAGAATACACTAGTAACAGTTGAAAATTTATTAAATTTTGACGGAATGAAATATATTTTTAGTAATGCTATGACAAACTTCTTGAGTTTTGCTCCTCTTGGTATGTTACTTTTAACATTATTTGGTCTTAGTATTGCTAAAGCAACAGGATTTTTAGATACTTTATGTAGAAGATGTTTAATTAAGATAGATAAGAAAATATTAACCTTTATTGTAATATTCATAGCAACAATATCATCTTTAATAAATGATGTAGGTTATGTTATCTTAATACCGATATCA
Organism: uncultured Bacilli bacterium; assembly: GCA_944363735.1. Classification (GTDB taxonomy): domain Bacteria; phylum Bacillota_I; class Bacilli_A; order RF39; family UBA660; genus Onthousia. The sequence goes on from CALVVB010000001.1 coordinate 23,319, forward strand.
GCTTTATTATTTATGTTAAATAATAGAAATCCACATTTAGGAATAATAGCTGCCTTTGCAGGAGTTAGTTTTGGTTATGGAGTTTCTATATTTGTAGGAAGCATGGAAATTAATCTAATTCCAGATACAACAACAGCAGCACGTTTAATAGATACCTCAGCTCATATAAGCCTAACATCAAATTTATTTATAATTATCGCTTTTTCTATCATTTTATCAATAGTTGGTACTATTATAATTGAAAAAATAATCGCCCCACGCCTTGGAAAATATAAAGAAAAAGAAGAAATATCTAAAACAGAAGAATTGGTAATAGTTAATGAATTAGATGCTAAAGAATTAGAACAACAGAAAATTGAGAAAGAAAGAAGAGAAAAAAGAGGATTAAAAGCAGCGATTATAACAGCGCTAGTAGTAATAATATTATTTATATATTCCATAATACCAGACTTACCATATTCGGGAATGCTTCTAGATATGGAAGAAGATACATATTTAGGTCAATTATTCGGTACAAATTCATATTTTCAGGATGGTTTTACTTATATGATGGCCTTACTTTTAGCACTTGTTGGTATTGCATATGGAATAGGTGCTAAAACAATAAAAAATGATAAAGATATAATTAATGGTTGTAAAGAAACTTTTGCTCCTATGGGAGAAATATTAATGCTTATTTTTGTAGTATCTCAATTTACATCAGTGTTTAGACAAACAAATATAGGAATAGTAATTGCTTCATGGTGTGCTAGTGCTGTAGGAAATATAGGATTCACAGGCTTACCTTTAATAATATTTGCTATCATAATGATAGGTTTAGCTAATCTTCTTGTCCCAACACCAAGTGCTAAATGGCAAATATTTGCTCCAGTTATGGTACCTGCATTTATGCAATCAAATCTTTCTGCTCCATTTGCTCAATTCATATTAAGAACAGGTACTTCTTTAACAGCAGGAATAACACCATTACTAGCATGTTTTGCTATTTATATAGGATACCTAAATATTTATAATAAAGATAAGTCTAAACCAATAACTATCCATAAGAGTATAGGATATTTACTTCCATATTTTGGAATTATTGCTATAACTTGGATTCTATTAGTAATAGGATGGTACTTAATAGGACTTCCATTAGGGCCTGGAGTATATGCAACAATTTAAATACCGTAAGGTATTTTTTTTCTTTAAAATGACTTAAAATAATGTTATAATATGAAAGAAGAAAAGAGGTAATATTATGAGTTTAAAAGCAGGAATTATAGGACTACCTAATGTTGGTAAAAGCACACTATTTAATGCTTTAACTAAAACCCATATTTTAGCAGAAAACTATCCTTTCGCAACCATTGATCCAAATGTAGGAATAGTAAATGTTAAAGATGAGAGAATTGATAAACTAGCTAGTATGTATAATCCTAAAAAAACAATTTATACAAGTTATGAATTTATAGATATAGCAGGACTAGTAAAAGGAGCAAGTAAAGGAGAAGGATTAGGTAATAAATTCTTATCTCATATAAGAGAAGTAGATGCTATCTGTGAAGTTGTAAGATGTTTTGATAATGGCAATATTATCCATGTAGATGGCAACATAGATCCTATAAGAGATATAGAAACAATTAATTTAGAACTTGCTCTAGCAGATTTAGAAACAATTAATAATAGAATAAATAGAATCAGTAAAAAAGCTAGAATGAGTAAAGATAAAGATGAACTTTTAGAGTATGAAACCCTAGAAAAGTTAAGAAAAGCTTTAGAAGAAAATACTCCAATAAGACTTTTAGAATTAACAAAAGAAGAGAAGGCTATTATTAAAAGCTTTAATTTACTAACAGAAAAACCTTTAATTTATCTAGCAAATGTTAATGAAAGTGATTTAGGTGCAAATAATCTCTATGTTAAAAAAGTTAAAGAATATGCAAGTAAAGAAAAAGCTAAAGTAATAGAAATATGCGCTAAAGTAGAAGAAGAGTTAAGTGAAATAGATGATGAAGATGCTAAAGAAATGTTGGAAGCTCTAGGACTAGAAAAAAGTGGATTAGATTCCTTAATCGCTGCAACATATGATTTATTAGGACTTTCCACATATTTTACAGTAGGACCAGATGAAGTAAGAGCATGGACTTTTAAAAAGGGCATGAATGCTAAAGCCTGTGCAGGTATTATCCATACAGACTTTGAAAAAGGCTTTATTAAAGCAGAAGTTATTTCCTATGAAGACTTAATAGATTGTGGTAGTGAATTAAAAGCAAGAGAGGCTGGTAAAGCAAGACTTGAAGGAAAAGATTATCTAATGCAAGATGGAGATATTTGTCACTTTAGATTTAATGTATAGGAGAGGAATATGTTTTATATAGAAGAAACAGATAATGAACTAGTAAAATATGAAGTAGAACTAGATATTGAAAAATTATCTAGTTTAAAAGTTGAAATAATAGATAACTGCAGTAAAATATCACATCATTGTTATGAAAGTGATTATAGATTAACTTATAATTTTTTTCAAAACCATGATATTAGAAATTACCACTTTACTGAAACAGGAAAGAAAAAAGATTATTTTGAAGAGCTAAGAAATATTTATAAAATCGAATATGATGAATATGAACATCCACTTATTGTAGGTTATATTGATAGTTTGCTAAAAGGAGAAACATCAGTTATATCATCATTAAAAAGCTATTCATCTTTTACCAATCCTTTAGAAAAAGCGAGAATAAGTGAGAATGAAGCAAAAAGCACTTTAATAAAATATCTCAATAAACCACTTGAAGAAATAAAAGTAGAATCATTAACTCAAAGTATCCATACCCTATCTCGTTTAAAAGAAGATATAATAATAAATCAAAATCAAAAAAGTGTTGCAGTCTATTATGATGATGTAATGAAATGTATAACATTAACAGAAGTTGATAGAATAGATAAAGATGCTATAAGAAAAGTTGAAGAATTTAAAGGTGCTAGTTATACAAAGAAAGGCTCTTTGCCAAATAGTGTAAGTAGACAATAGGTTGATGCAAAGAATTGATAATATGAAGGATAGTTTTTATCATCCTTTTATAATGCCAGAAATTAAGAATATTCTAGCGATGAAATGATCATATTTTCTATAACCAAAAGCAATCCTTTTCTTTTTGAGAGAATTCTTTCTTTAGGATTAGACTTATAACAAAGACTAATTTTAGTAGAATTAAGAGCGTTATTAGCTTGAACATCAATGTGAAATATATCAAGGAAAAATAAAATGTTCTTGCTTTTTTGGTAAAACTATATTACGATACAACTATATATTAATGAAGGAGTGTGTTTTGTTTTATGGAAGCAATAATAACAGCAATACTATTAAGTTTTATTATCCCTTTTGTTTTTAAAAGTCCTAACAATTTAAATGATGAAAATAATGATAATAAAGTTATCTTTGTATTCAATAAAAGAATGAAAAATACTATGTTGTTATGTGCTATATTTTTTATGCTTTTTTCAATATTCTTTTTATTTGTTGTTTCTTCTGTTGATAAAGATGGCGTTGCTGTTTCTATAATGACGGCTGTTCTATCTTTATTTAGCATGGTAGGTTATATAGTATTTAGAAACAAAAAGATAATTTATAAAGATAAAGTTTTTTACGTTTATAATGTGTTAGGTAAAGAGAAGATATTCAATATAGAAGATATAACTAAAGTTATTGACAAATCATTAGCCGGTATGGAACTTCACTTTAAAAATAATAAGAAAATAAAGATTGATACACAAATGACAAATTATGCAAAAATTAAAGATATATTAGATGGTAATGGAATTCCTTACAAAGATAAGTATGGTAATACTTTACCAAAAGGATGGTAGGAATTATGGGAAGACTTTATTTATACTATGAGAACCATAATGATTCAAGTTTAGGTGATGTATTAAAGGTTAAAATTGATGAAAAAATAACTACAGAAATTTTGAAGAATGAAATATATGAACAAGATCTTGATGATAGTGTTCATAATATAAAAATGTATTTTGAAGGCTGGACAAAAGACCAATTAGTAGGATATATAGATCAAGATATTGTTATAAAGGGAAACACATATTATATTTATAAGACTACTTTAATGAATAAGGGAAAACTTAATAAGGTTGATTATGATTCTCCTAAAGAGTTTAAGGACAAAGTAAGTAATATAAATAAAAAACATAAAGTTTTAGATTGGATTTATATAGTAATAACTTTAATAATTATAATTTTAAGCATAATAATTATATAATGGTTAGTGTTTTAAATTCACATGCTCTTCATGAGGTAATTAGTCTAGTAAATTTTTATGGATTTCACCAAGATTATATATATTTATTAAACTCTAAAAGTAGCAGCATTTACTTGTAGAATTCAGATTTTTGCTGAATTTAAAGAAAAAGATAGACTTTTCTTTTTTCTTTTGTTATAATACTAGCGAGTATTTAAAATGCTCCTTACCTAGAAATAGGTCTTATGTCCAGAAGGAGGTGTGTTTAATGACAAATTATGAAATCATGTTTATCGTTAAACCAGATTTAGAAGAACCTGCTATTAAAAAAGAAGCAGAAAATCTAAAGAAAGTTTTAACTGATAGAAAATGTAAGATTAATGAAGAAAAAGCAATGGGACAAAAAGAATTAGCTTATGAAATGAACAAATATAAAAATGGTTATTATTTCTTATATGTTGTAGAAGCAACTCATGAAGCAATTTCTGAATTTGACCGTCTAGCTCGTCTAAACGAAAATATTTTACGTCATTTAGTTATTAGAATAGACGATTAAGAAAAGAGGTATTTATGAATAAAGTATTTTTAATAGGTCGCTTAACTCGTGATCCTGAACTTCGTTATACAGGTAACAATACAGCAGTAGCAAGTTTTACTATTGCCGTTAATAGAACTTATACTAACCAAGCAGGAGAAAGAGAAGCAGACTTTATACCGGTTGTTGTATGGCGTAGACAAGCTGAAAGTGTTAAAAACTATCTATCACAAGGTAGTCAAGTAGCAGTAGAAGGCCGCATTCAAGTACGTAATTATGATGATCAAAATGGTGACAGACGTTACGTTACTGAAGTTATTGCTGATAGTGTTGAATTTATTGGTTCAAAAAAAGATAGCCAATCTAGTAATTACAATAATCAACCAGCATCGATTCAAGGTAGTCAATCAGCAGAGCCAACTCCATATGACTTCAAAGATGAAACATCATCTAATAATGGAACTGATATATCAAGTAATCCTTATGCTGATTTCGGAGCAAGCATTGAGATTGATGATAATGAATTACCATTTTAAAAGAAGGGAGGAACAAGTATATGGCTAAAGACTTTAAAGAACATAAAGAATTTGGACGTCGTAAAAAGAAAGTATGTATAATGTGTACAGGAAAAGACGTTAATTATAAAGATGTAGAGACATTAAAAAGATTTATAAATGATAGAGGTAAAATAGTTCCACGCCGTGTAACAGGAACTTGTGCTCGTCATCAAAGACATATAGCAAGAGAAATTAAAAGAGCAAGAGCTATAGGTCTATTACCATTTACAAAGTAAATAGCAATAACTATTTACTTTTTTCATTACAGGTTTTACTTATCACTTAAAATAGTATATAATATTACCAAGGGATAAAAGGAGGGTCTAATGAAATTAATAGAGAAAAAAAACGAACTAAAAAGAAAAATAAAAGCTGCAAAGACAGTTTTTATCATGGCTCATAAAGATTTAGATTTAGATGCCTTAGGTAGTTCCATAGGTCTTTACATCATCTTAGAAAAATTAAATAAAAATTGTTTTCTAGTTATTAATGATACCAAACATGAATCAGGTGTATCTAAAGTATTCAAAGAGTTGGAAGGATGCTTAAATATAATTAATGGTAACGAAATAGAAAATAATCTTTATATAAGAGAAAAGAAGAACCTACTAGTAATATTAGATACAAATAAAGAGGAATTAGTTCAAGCCCCTGATGCCATAAAATATTTTTCTAAAGAAAATATAGTAATACTAGATCATCATGAACTTGGAGAAACATCAATAGAAGCAAACCTTAGAATAATAGATAATGAGATATCTAGTACTTGCGAAATGATTACAAATTTAATAGAGACTTACAAAATGGAACTAGACCCTTATTACGCAACTCTTTTATTATCAGGAATAGTGTTAGATACTAATAACTTTACTTTAAAGACAAACTATGAAACATACTATGCTGCTTACTATTTAGCAAGTATGGGAGCAAGTACGAAAAAAGTTCAGTATCTTTTAAAACAAGATTTAAAAGAGTATATAGAAAGACAAAAGGTAATAACTAATGTAGATATTATAAATAGTAGAATTGCTATTGCTAAAGGCAGTTCATATACAGTATATCGCAAAGAAGAACTTGCAAAAATTGCCGATACTCTTTTATTCTTCAATGATATAGAAGCTTCCTTTGTTATCGCTAAAACAGCTTCTAAAACAATTTCTATTAGTGGTAGAAGTTTAGGTAACTATGACATTTCAAAAATACTTACAAATTTAGGTGGAGGAGGAAATAAAACAGTAGGAGCAGCTAGAATTAGTGACAGTACTATTAGTAAAGTAGAACTTAAACTAAAACAAATCTTAAAAAAAGAGGAGGAATAGTATGGAAGTAATATTTATAAAAGATTTAAAAGGCCAAGGTAAAAAGGGAGAAATTAAACAAGTAAAAGATGGTTATGCTGAAAATTTTCTAATAAAAAAAGGCTATGCTATAAAATCTACTAAAAGTTCGTTAGACAAATTAGAAGATGAGAAGAAAGCAAAAGCAATAGAAGTAGAAGAAGCTAAAAAAGCTGCTTTAACTCTAAAAGAAAAATTAGAAAAAGTGACTTTGACTTTTAAAGTCAAAACAGGAGATAATGATAAAGTATTTGGAAGTATTAGTATTAAACAAATAAAAGAAGCTTTAAAAGAAAAAGGCTATGATTTTGATAAAAGTATGATAAAACTAACAAGTTCTCCATCATCTTTAGGATTTCATAATATAGAAGTAGAACTATATAAAAATATAATAGCAAAAGTAAAAATACATTTAGTTAAGTAGGTGATGATTAATGGCTGTAAGACAGAGCCCTCAAAATTTAGAAGCAGAAAAGAGCGTTTTAGGTTCTTGCTTCTTATCAAATAATGCTTTATTAATGACAATAGAAGCTTTAGATGAAACAGATTTTTACGATATTAGACATGCTAAAATATTTACAGCATTAAAAAAATTAGTAGAAGAAAAAACACCTGTAGATTTAACAACTCTGACTACAGAATTGACTAAATTAAATTACTTAAATGATGTAGGAGGAGTTTCTTACTTATCAGAAATAACAACGTTTGTTCCGACTGCGACTAATATAGAATATTACATAAAAGAAGTAGAAAATACTTCTCTTCTTAGAAGATTAATAGAAACAGCAGAATCTATCGCTTCTACAGGCTATAACAGTGAAGAAAGTATTGGTGATATTTTAGATAATGCTGAAAGAAAAATATTAACTATTGCTAAAAATCGTAAAGCTAGTGAGTTTAAATCTATTCAAAGAGTTTTAGAAAAAACAGAAGAGGACCTACAAAAATTAGCAGAAACTAAAGGAGAAATAACAGGTATACCTACAGGATGGTATGATATTGATAAGGTAACAGCAGGACTCCATGAAAATGAACTTATAATCCTTGCTGCACGTCCTGGTATGGGTAAAACAGCATTTGCTTTAAATCTTGCAACATATATTACAACTCACACTGAAAAAACAGTTGCAGTTTTTAACCTTGAAATGGGTGCAGAACAATTAGCAAATCGTATTATCTCATCTCTTGGACAAATAGAAGGTTATAAACTTAGAACTGGTAAAATGTTAAATAATGATTGGAAAAGATTTGATCAAGCCGTTAGTCAGTTAAGTAATGCTAAACTTTATATAGATGATACACCTGGTATAACAATAGGAGAGATTCGTGCTAAATGTCGCCGTTTATCATCATCTGGAGATGGACTTGATTTAGTGATAATTGACTACTTACAGTTAATATCGGGTGGTAAAAATTATGGTGCTAACCGTCAACAAGAAGTAGCAGATATTTCAAGAAGTTTAAAAACACTAGCTATGGAGTTACATATCCCAGTAATTGCTCTAGCCCAACTATCACGTAGTGTTGAAGGAAGAGAAGATAAAAGGCCGATGTTATCAGATTTAAGAGAATCGGGTTCAATCGAACAAGATGCCGATCTTGTTGGTTTCCTATATCGCGATGATTACTATAATAAAGAAGCAAAAAATGATGCAACTAGCATTAGTGAATTTATCATTGCTAAACATCGTAGTGGTCCACAAGCAACAATTCAGTTACTCTTTAAAAAAGATACTTCAACATTCTTGAACATGAGTAAAAATGAAATAGAGGAGGAATAAGATGAATAATAAAACTATAATTACTATAGTAGTTGCCATTATAGTAAGTTTAATTATAATGTTTATAGTTCCTAAAAAAGAAACATTAACTCCCAAAAATGTTTATCGTGTCTATTTAGCGGGTAAATCAGTAGGGTTAATCAGTGATAAAGATTCTCTTGATGAATATATAGATAAAGAACAACAAACACTAAAGGATAAATACAAAGCTGACAAAGTTTATGCTCCAGAAGATTTAGAAATAGTAAAAGATGTAACTTATAATGAAAATATTTCTACAACAGAAGAAATATATAACAAAATTAAAGATATAGAACCTTTTACTATTAAAGGATATGAAATAAATATAGAGGGTATCGATACTACTAATGAAGCAGGTGAAAAAATAGAAGGAACTGATCAAACTATATATGTTCTTGAAAAAGATGTATTTGAAGAGGCTATGGATAGAACTATAAGATCATTTTTAGATAGTGATAGTTATGATAAATATCTTAATAATACTCAAAAAGAAATAGAAAATGGGTCTACAGGTACAATTATAGAAAATATTTATATTGAGAATAAAGTAACCGTTAAAGAAACAAATATTCCATCAGATGAAACAATTTATGAAAGTGCTGATGATTTAAGTAAATATTTATTGTTTGGAACTCTTGATGAACAACAAAAATATACAGTACAAAGAGGAGATACAATTAATGATGTAGCTTTCAATAATAAATTATCTAACGAAGAATTTTTAATAGCCAATCCTGAATTTACTGATGCTAATAATCTTCTATATGAAGGACAAAACGTAACCATAAGTATTATTAAACCACAGTTTAGATTAGTAGAAATAGATCACCAAGTATCAACACAAGATATACCATATGAAACAGAAACAAGATATGATAATACAAAATATTCTACTTATGAAGAAACAATTCAAGAAGGGGTAGTAGGATCACAGCTTGTAACATCAAAAGTTCAAAAAGTTAATGGTCAAGTGGAAAGTGCTGTAATTGATAATAGTTCTACTAGAGTGTTGAAAGAACCTATCAAAAGAATAATTGTGAAAGGAACTAAACAACGAGGAGGCAGTGGTGGTGTAAACAGTGGCCTTAGTAGTAATACTAAAGTAGAAGGGTATTGGTTATGGCCTACAAGAACACCATATTATATAAGTAGCCAGTATGGTTATCGTTGGGGAACACTACATGATGGTATGGATATAGCAGGAGCAGGTTATGGTTCACCAATTTATGCTTCTAATAATGGTATTGTAGTCGCTTCTTCTTACAAATATGATAATGGTGAATATATTGTAATAAACCACAATAATGGTTATTATACAATGTATGCGCATCTATCAGATAGATACGTAAGTGTTGGTCAAGAAGTTTCACAAGGAGAAACAATAGGAGCAATGGGTAGAACAGGGGCAGCAACAGGGGTTCATCTTCATTTTGGATTGTGGAGAGGATATCCATATAGTCGTGGTTCGTCTTCTATGAATCCAATGAGTTTATTCTAATGAAAATAAAAGTACTAGCGAGTGGATCTAAAGGAAACTGTTCATTAATAGAAACAAAATCTACTCGCTTTCTTATTGATATAGGAATTACCTATCAGAGATTAAAAAAAGAATTAGAGAAGATGAATTTAACTACAGAAGACATAGATGCCTTGCTTTTAACCCATGCTCATAATGACCATACAAATGGCCTTAAAGTGTTATTAAAACATACAAATTTTAAGATTTATGCTAATAAAGATATCATAAAAGAATTAACAGTAGATATAGATAATAATAGAGTAGAACTTTATAATCCTTTAATACATTTAAATAATGATACAGAAATAAATGTCTTTAAGACAAGTCATGATGCTAAAGGATCAGTTGGTTTCTTAATAATAGAAGATAACAACTCACTAGTATATATAACAGATACAGGTTATCTAAATCGCAAATATTTTCCATTACTTGAGAATAAGAATATATACTATATAGAAAGTAATCATGATGAGAAAATGCTAATGGATGGACCCTATCCTTATTATTTAAAACAAAGAATAATAAGTGATGAAGGCCATTTATCTAATGATACTACTGCTAAATATTTAAAAAAGCTAGTGGGAGATGCTACTAAATACATAATCCTTGCTCATTTAAGTGAACATAATAACAAAGAAGAAATTGCTTATAACACATCACGAGAAGCTTTGAAAAATAGAAGTGATATAAAAATAATAGTAGCTAAACAAAATGAGGCACTAGAAGAAATAGAGGTATTATATGATGAAATTAATATGCGTAGGTAAAATAAAAGAAAAATACTTAAATGAAGCGATAGATGAATATAAAAAGAGACTTTCTAAATATACAAAATTAGACATAATAGAAGTAGCAGATGTTAACTGCAATGAAATAGATAAAGTAAAAAAAGAGGAAGCAAAACTCATTTTAAAGCACATAAAAGAAACTGATAATGTAGTCATTCTTGACATAAATGGACAGGAATTATCGTCAGTAGAATTAACTAACAAATTATGTTCATTAGAAGTTATGAATAGTAATATAACTTTTATAATTGGTGGAAGTTATGGCTTAAGTGAAGAAGTTAAAAAAAGAGCTAACTTTAGTTTATCTTTTTCTAAACTAACTTTTCCTCATCAACTATTTAGAGTAATATTATTAGAGCAAATATATAGAACTTATAAAATAAGAAATAATGAAAATTATCATAAGTAGGAGATAAGTATGATTGGAAATGATTGGGATATTTATTTAAAAGAAGAATATAATAAAGATTATTTTAAAAAACTAATAGATTTTGTTAATAAAGAATATAAAGAAAAAACTATATATCCACCAAAAAATGAGATATTTAATGCTTTAAGGCATACTTCTTACAAAGATGTTAAAGTTGTAATACTAGGACAAGATCCATATCATGGAGAGAATCAAGCTGAAGGACTTTCTTTTTCAGTAAAGAATGGAATTAGAAAACCCCCTTCATTACAAAATATTTTTAAGGAGCTAAAAGATGATTTGGGAATACCTTTTCCTATAACAAGTAGTCTTATTCCTTGGGCAGATCAAGGAGTCTTACTTCTTAATGCTGTATTGACAGTAGAGGCAAATATGGCAGCATCTCACAAAGATAAAGGTTGGGAAATATTTACTGACAGAATAATTGAATTATTAGATAAAAAGTGCGAACCAATAGTGTTTATTCTTTGGGGAAGTTTTGCTAGAAATAAAAAGAAATTGATAACTAACAAAAACCATCATATAGTAGAATCAGCTCATCCTTCTCCATTGTCTGCATATAATGGCTTCTTTGGTAGTAAACCATTTTCTAAAACTAATAACTTTCTAATATCAAAAGGACTAAAACCAATAGAATGGAAAATAGATTAACTAGTACTAGTAGTACTAGTTTTAATTTAATATTAACATGGTAATAAATGGAAAAAAATAAACATATTTGACACAAATATTTCAAAACATCTTTATATTATTAATAAAAAAGACTAAACTTAACTAAAGGAGAAGTAATATGATAATAGAAGAAAATCAATTAAAGGAAAATCGTAATATTTCTATAGAAGGGAATAGTTATATCTTAAAAACACAAGAGTTCACAGAAGAGATAAAAGTAGAACATTATCTTGAAGAATTTATCCCTAATAATAAGTTAATAAATCACTTTGATTCTAGGATCAGAAAAGTTGAAAAGATTGATCCTCTAAAAGAAAGAATTTCTCAAGATGTAGTTGCATTTCGCTATTATGATAGAATAGAGGTAAATATAGATGGAGAATGCTTTACTACTAAAAGGAGAAATTTCTCTAGTAAAATATATTTAGGTAAAAGATTAACAAAAGAAGAGATAATAGAAATAAGTTTAAATAATGAAAATATTTTACCAATAGATTTAAATATATTAATAGAAAGTCCTTCTTCTTTTATCCTTTGTGATAATGGAACAATTATAACAGTAGTAGAAGATGATGCTATAACTATATCTGAAATAAAATCAAATAAGTCTTTCAAAAAATATAAAAAAAGCATTGGCTCTAAATAAGTCAATGTTTTAATATTTCAAAAGGTTGCCTTTTTTCTATTTTGTAAGTTTCTATATCTTGATAGTGAGAAAAAGTTTTAATTAAATTAGTAGGAAATTTATGGGATAGATAAATTATCTCATTTCCATTATCGTTATAGTATTTTAAAGCAGCTCTTAAATCATTTTCATTTTCATTTAATTTATCTATTAAAGAATCTAGCTTCTTAAAATTGAGTTTTTCTTCATAATCATCTATTAATTTTAAAATTTCATTAGTCATATCCATTAATTCTTGGTATAACTCATAGTGATTAAATCTTTTAGATTTTAATTTAATTACTTCTGGAATATCTTTTATTTTAGCAGCTTCTAAAATAGGAACAATTTTTAAAAGTATTTCTTCTTTTTTTTGCAATAAAATATCTAAATTATTATCTGCTTCTTTAACCTTGATATATAAAAAGTTATATCTATTTTTATAAACTAAAACCATAATTACACAAATCAAAATAATTAATACAATAACTCCCCCCATAATAGCATAAATCATCAGTATCACATCCTTAATAGTATTATAGCAAAGAGAAAGATTAAAATCTATAAAAAAGAGGTAACTTATAAAACAAAGATTACCTTACTTAATAAATTTATTGTCTATTTAATTTAAATGAAATGCCACTACCATCATTATAAAGAATATAAGAACAATCATCAGCAATTACATAATCAGCAGTAGCATAGCTGGTAACTTGATCTCTTGGTCCACTAATCTCTTTTGTTCCAATAAGACTTATAGTATTATCATTAATGTAATAAAAACCACTACTACCTGATACCCCACTAAAATTAGCTGTAAAAGAACCATCTTGATTTAAAATATAAGTATATTTTAAATTAGAAGTAAGTCCATTACTATGTTCCTCATAATATTCCCCATAATAAGTACCGTAGCATTTTTGTACACTTTCTTGTGTTTGCTCTTCAGAGTTACCATCATTTTTTTCTTCTTCTTGGTCCTTTTCATTATCATTATTAACATCAGTCTTATCCTCAACCTTCTTGTCGCCACTATTAGTCTTAAAAATTATGCCATTATCATAACAGATATAAAATATTAATCCACAAATGATGAGTAAAGATAGTATTAAATAAACAATCCAACCAGTATTGTTTTTCTTCTCCATAAAACTTCTCTCCTCCTATTGTTATATAACCATATTATAACAAAGAAAAAGAGAAGAGTAAATTATCTTAAAGTAATATCTTCTCTAAACTCTACATAATTAAGGTATACTGTCCAAAGTAAAAAAATATGATTTTCACTATCTTTAACAACAGCATAGTCTCTACCGGCACCTATAATAGTTCCTGTAAATACTCTATCACGCCATTCTAGGGAATCAGAATATGACATATAAAAACTAGCTTCTTTACCGACATTTAATTCTAAAATATTCTCTGCATAATCCATATCACCACTAATTGGAACAGTATCATTGTTATTAGGAGCATTATTCATATTAGGGTTATAATCATAATCAAAGTTTTGATAAGGGGGATCAGTACTTTGATTAGGATAAGTATCAAAATTATTATTCATCAAATCATCCTCTCAAAGTAATTATATTAATAAAATTTTAAATTATACTAATTACTACTAGTATTTCCACTAATCTCATCAAAAACAGGATCATCTGCACTAGGTTCTGTTCCTTTAACATAGTATTCAATTATTTTTTTCTCATCACTATCAACAGCAGGTTTCCCCGTAATTGGATTAACTAAAACTCCTACCACATTTTCAGGTTGACTATACCAAGCCTCATCTTTATCTTTCATATAACTTTCCATCGCATTGAGCCAAATATTCTGAGCATATTTATATTCGCTAGATTTCAAGTCTCTACTATCATCATAACCACACCAAACAGCAGTTACAATATCTTTATTATAGCCAATATACCAGTTATCAGTATTAGTAGTGCCACTTTTTAAAGAATATTTATGAGTCATTCTACTAGCAAGATTAACTGCAGTAGGATAGTTATAATCAATAAAATTAGCATCATATGTTGCCGTCAATAAATTATTTAATATAAAAGTCAAACTAGAGTTCAAAATGAGTTCTTTCTCTTCATCTGCCTCATATAAAACATTACCCTCTTTATCTACCACTTTAGTAATAAAGTGAGGTTTAACTTTATATCCTTCGTTTGCAAAAGCAGAGTAGGCTCCAGCCATTTCTAACATTCCAATCTCACTAGTACCAAGAGCAAGAGAAGGGACTTCATCAAGTTTAGAAGTAATACCAAGTCTTTTAGCCATATCAACAAGTGTATCTTCTCCTAAAAACATATGTGTTTTAACAGCATAAATATTTTCAGAATAAGCGATAGCGGTAGCCATAGAAATAGGTTTATTACCATAAGTACCATTATAGTTCTGTGGTGAATAAGTTTGATCATTATTAAAAGTAAAAGTAGTCTCTTCACTAGTAAAAGTAGTAGAAGCCGTAAATCCATTTTCTAAGGCAGCGTAATAAAGAAAAGCTTTCATCGTTGAACCTACCTGCCTTTTAGCATTAACAGCCCTATTAAATTCCGATTTACTATAGTCTTTACCACCAACTAAAGCGATAACTCTCCCATTATTAGGATTAACCATTACACTAGCAGTTTCCAAATCACTATCAGGCATTGTATTTTTAACAGTTTCTTCTAAATCCTTTTGAGCATTCATATCAAGACTAGTATAAACTTTAAGACCACCAGTTTCTAGAAATGATTCAGGTATTTCTTTAAGGCTTTTTAACTCTTCAATAACAGCATCTTGATAATACATAACACTTTCTAATTCATCTTCTGCTTCTTCACCAATGAATTTTATTTCTTCATCAATAGCCTTATTATATTCATTTTCACTAATAACTCCATCATCATACATGTTTTTTAAAATCATCTGTTGCCTTTCTGTCGCTTTCTCTAAATTAACAAAAGGAGAATAATTACTAGGAGACTTAGGAATACCAGTAAGCATAGCAGCCTCTGCCAAAGTTAAATCCTTAGCACTCTTACCAAAATAGTATTTACTAGCAGTCTCTATTCCATATTTACCATGACCATAGTTTATCGTATTTAAATAACCTTCAAGTATCTCATCTTTACTATAATGAGACTCTATCTCTATTGTATACCACATCTCATCCCATTTTCTTTTCCAAGTCTTATCAAAATCCAAAAACAAGTTTTTAGCATACTGTTGAGTAATCGTACTAGCACCTTGACTAGTGGTACCAGAGGTAATATTAACTGCCATTGCCTTTAATATTCTAAGATAATCAAATCCAATATGTTTATAAAAGTTTTTATCTTCAGTATTTATTGTCGCTTCTATCAAATATGGAGAAATATCATCAAGACTAATCCATTCCTTTGAACCACTTCCTTGAAAGAACACTTCATTATTACTATCAAAAAGCATAAAACTATTAGCATTCTTTATCTCAATCTTAGGACTTAACTTTGCATAAGTATAAACACAGATATTACCAACAATAAAAAGTCCTATAAGAATTATAAATATTTTCAAACACTTCTTTAAAACTTTCATAAACAAAATCATCCTTTCTTTATATATCATGTCCAAAAAATCCAAGTTCAAACAAATAAGTTGTAACTTTAATAGTTTTTTGTTATAATCTTAGCAGAAAAAGGAGAATCTCTATGAAAGATGTATTTATAAAAGCAAAAATAAAAAATAAAGACGAAGAATTACCTTTTGAAGGTAGAGGAACTTTTGATAAAGAAAAAAACTTAATCCAGTATCAAGATGATAAAGCACTTCTAACTATTTTCTTAGATGATAATATTATGCTACGAGAAACAGAAGATACTATTTTAAGTTATAAATTTGTGGAAAACGAAAAAACTAATTTTGAAGTATTTCTAAAAGATTTAAAACAAACAGGTTTTGTTCCTATGAAAACATTTAAGATAAATAAAGATAGAGAATCTTTTGAAGTAATATATGAAATTGAAGGTAATGATTTTAAACACGAGTTTAAGGTAGAATGGAGGATATTGTAATATTTTTAAGATTAGGAGGAATTACTTATGCAAAGTTTAACATTTAATAAAAAAAATAATAGAAGATATAAAAGAAGTAATTGTAAGTAGTAGACAAAAAGTTGCTTATGAAGTAAATAATACAATGTTACTAGCATATTGGAACGTTGGAAAAATAATAGTAGAAAACGAACAAAACGGTAATATAAAAGCGGAATATGGGAAACAAGTAATGAAAGAACTATCAAAAGAATTAAGAAAAATATTAGGTTCTGGTTTTTCAGTTAGTAATTTATTTAATATGCGTAGATTTTATATAACATATCCAAAATTCCAGACACTGTCTGGAAAATTAAGCTGGTCACACTATTGTGAACTATTAAGCATTGAAAATATAGATGAAAGAAATTTTTATGAAAAGGAATGTATAAACTCTAACTGGAGTGTTAGGGAGCTTAAAAGACAAAAATGATTTATTATAAAAGAGGTGAGAGTTAATGGAAATAAAACCAATGCTATTTAATATAGAGGAATTGATAGAAAAAGCTAATGATGGAGATAAACTATCTTGCTATATAGTCGCTAGAAGTTATGATAGTGCGGAAAATGGGCTATCACAAGATTTAACTAAAGCTGTTGAATGGTATAGAAAAGGTGCAGAAATGAATGACCCAAAATGTATTTATGGCCTAGCAGCTTGCTATCAGTTTGGAGATGGGGTAGAACAAAATAAAGACAAAGCCTATCAATTATTTGTTAATGCCTACGATAAATTAATACAAGAAATAGAAGAAGAAAAAGAAAGTCCAAAAGTCCAAGCTTTTTCTAAGTTCTGTTTAGGAGCATATTATTATTTTGGTTTTGGAGATGTAGAAAAAGATTACAAAACAGCTTTTCAACTAATCAATGAATGTGCAATACAAGGACATTTAGCAGCCATATATGATTTAGGAGCTAACTTCTATCGTGAAGGTAGAGGCACAGAACAAAATTTAGAATTAGCAGACTATTATTTGGAATTAGCAGCAAGTGTGGAGCTTCCAAGAGCAATAAAAAAATTAGAAGATGTGCAAAACTCTAATGAGAAAGGAGCAAGAAAATGAATTTTTTAAATACTGTTGAAAAAGATATATTAAATAAATTTAAGGAAAATAATATTCCACTTGATGAAGTAAAACTATTAACAAGTAGTAAAAAAGAATTAGGAGACTATCAAATAAATGATGCCATGAAACTTGCTAAAATCCTACATAAATCACCAAGAGAGATCGCAGAAGTACTAGTTAAATGTCTAGAAGAAACAGAATATTTTAAAGATATTAATATTGCAGGAGCAGGTTTTATTAATCTAAGATTTAAAGATGAGTTATTGAGAGAATTTGTGGAAAAAGTTTTTAAGAGTTCCACAAAAGATGTGGAAAAACTTGATAGTGATAGAATCATCATTGACTACGGTGGTGCGAATATCGCTAAAACTCTTCATGTAGGACACCTAAGAAGTGCAAATATTGGTGAAGCTTTAAAAAGACTTGCAAAACATCTTGGTAGGGAAGTAATCTCTGATGTTCACTTTGGAGACATTGGTCGTCAATCTGGAATGGTAATATATGAGATAAAAGAAAGATATCCTAATCTTAACTATTTTAGTGGAAAAGAAGAAACTACTTGGGATAAATTACCTATAACAGGAGAAGACTTAGAAGAAATTTATCCTACTGCAAGTATAAAAGCAAAAGAAAATGAAGAGATAATGGATGAAGTAAGAGAAATAACTGCCGAGTTAGAATCAAGTAAAAACAAAGGATATGTTGCCCTTTGGGATAAGATAAAAGAGATATCTACAAAAGATATAAAAAGTATATATAAAGAATTAAATACAGACTTTGATTTGTGGGAAGGAGAAAGTGATGCTTTTCCTTATATAAAAGAAACTATTGATACAATGGAAAAATCTGGTTATTTAATAGAAAGTGAAGGAGCGAAAATAGTTGAAGTAATAGAAGATGATGATAAAGCACCTATGCCACCACTTGTAGTTATTAAAAGTAATGGAGCAACTCTTTATGCCACAAGGGAACTTGCAACCATCACATCTCGTATGAAAAGATTTAATCCTAAAGAAATATGGTATATAGTAGATATGCGTCAAGGATTATACTTTGAACAAGTATTTAGAGCATCATATAAAACAGGACTTGTCTCTAAAGATACAGTTTTAGAGTATTATGGCTTTGGAACGATGAATGGAACTGATGGTAAACCATTTAAAACAAGAGATGGTAATGCTGCAACTCTAAAAAGCCTAATTCAAAGTGTCAAAGAAGAAATACTTACTCATATGAATAAAGATATGGATAATAAAGAAGAAATATCTGAAAAAATCGCTATCGCTGCGATTAAATATGCTGACTTTTTACCTAATAGAACAACGGATTATATCTTTGAGCCTAGTAAATTTATTGATGTAGAAGGAAAAACAGGACCATATATTTTATATAATACTATTAGAATGAAATCTATTTTAAAGAAAGCAGAGGAACAAAGTATAAACTATAGTAACTACTATAATAAACCAACAGATACAGAAAAAGAAATAATCCTTTTATTAATGGAGAAGAATAATATTTTACATAAAGCTTATAATAATAAAGATTTAAGTTCTATAGCAGATTATCTTTATAACTTGACAAGTTTATTCAGTAGATTTTATGAGGCAAATCACATCTTAACTGAAAGTGATGAAAAAGTAAGAGAAAGTTGGCTTACATTAACAAAACTAGTTAAAGAAACTAACGAAGAACTACTAAATATTCTTGCCATTGAAGTGCCAGAAAAAATGTAAAAAAATACAAATGTATAAAAAAGTATTGCCTTTTAAAAAAAAACATGCTATAACTTTATCTGATTTAATACACAAATAAAAAATTATTACATATAATGTCTTAGCTGTAAGCTATAGGAGGAATTTTTATGAAGTTAGCTAAAATGAAAAAAGAAGATTTGGAATTATTATCGCATAAGGATATAACATATTATATATTAGAAGAAGAAGGAAAAATGAATACTGCTGACCTTTTTAAAAGAGTAGTAACATTGCTAGAGCTTCCTAATAAAACTTATGAAGAAAAAATAGGTGACTATTATACACTTCTTACAACTGATAAAAGATTCATTCTTCTAGAAGATGGTAACTGGGACTTAAGAAGTCGTCATACATCTGATAAAATAGTTAAAGTAACAGAAGATGAAGACGAAGAAGAGGAAGAAGAAATTAAAGAAGATACAATCTTACCAGATGAATCTGAAGAAGATAATTATGATTCTGGTGATACAGATGAAGATGATGACTATGATGATGCAAATGAAGATTTAAAAGATTTAGTCGTAGTCGATGAAGATGAATTAGAAGAGAACTAAAGCTAAAAAAGTTTAGTTCTTTTTCTTTTTCTGTTATAATAGATACAATAGAGTATAGGAGTGTTGCAGTTATGAAGTATTTAAAAGAAGTGTATAATGATTTTAAAGTAGTACCATTTAAGAAATTTATGACCTTCCTTTTCTTTTTTACTTGTATTTTAGGTTATGTCATTATGGCTACATTTCCATATTTTGCAAGTCAAATAATAAAGTATGCAACAGTTGGGAACACACTAGCATACACTTACACCTTTTATCTTGCCATCGCCTACATTGTTTATGAAATTATTTGGTATTTTAATTACTATATCTATAGTTTTCTTCAAACTTATTATAGTGATACTATTCATAAAAAAATGTTTAATAAAATATGTACATCATCAAGAAAAATCTCTAAGACTCTAGATAATGGTAAAATGTTAAGTTTAGTAGGGGATGATATTCCAAGTTTTTGTTATCTCTTAGATTCTATAACTGTTTATATATCTACAATCTTTATGATTATCTTAACAGTAATTTTAATATTTAAAGCCCACTTTATCTTTGCCCTTATCACAGTTATTTCCTTAGTAATCTATATTATTTTCATGTTAAAGAACATGGATAAGTTTTCTAAGTATTTAAAAGAACAAAAGAAACATAATGATACTATAAATTCTACTTATGTGGAAGAGTTAAATGCCTTAAAAGAAATAAAAACACTTCCTATAAAAGATAAACTTTATAAAAAGTTACAAACTAAATTAAATAGATATACTAAAGCTTATTTTAGAAAACGTAAATACTTTGCTAGAAACGAGAATACTAGCACACTTATACCACAATACACAAAGTTTATTTTATATCTTGTTTTATTAATCTTTATGGTTAAATTTAATGCAACTATTGATTTAGTAATTTTAATCATTGGTTATTATGACCAATTAATAGAAAACCTAACAGAACTTGTAGGATCATATCGTGAAATAAAAGAATATCATGTTTCTGTAAAAAGAGTAAATGAAGCACTAACTTATGAAGATGATTTGTCTAATCTCTTTGGTAAATACGAAAATGATGAAATATATGGTTCTATTGTATTAAAAAATGTAAGTTATAAATATAATTCTAAATATATTTTAGATAATGTTAATCTAGAAATAAAACCAAATACTCTAAATGTTATTATAGGACCATCAGGAAGTGGTAAAACAACTCTCTTTGATCTACTCTTAAGATTCTATTCTGTAAAAGACGGAGAAATATACCTAGATGGTGTTAATATCTATGAATATAGTGATAATATTTATGCTTCTAATATAACTCTAGTTAAACAAAATCCTTTTATCTATAACATGAGTATTAGAGATAATCTTCGCCTTGTTAACAGTAATAAAAAAAGACAGGAAGAAGTAATTAAAGAAGTAGGATTACATGAACATATTATGAGTCTACCTAAAGGCTATAGTACAGTCTTAACAGGTAATGCTACTAACTTATCAGGAGGACAAAAACAACTTTTATCAATCGCTAGAAGTCTTTTAACAGATGCGGAAATACTTCTAATGGATGATATAACTGCATCCCTTGACCCTAAAACAACTAATGAGATTATAGAACTTTTAGTAAGACTAAAAGAAGATCATACTATTTTAGTCATAACTAATAGAGAAGACTTAATTAATAAAGCAGATAAAATAATTTATTTAAATAAAGGTAAAGCGAAAAGTTATAAATCCTTAACAGACCTAAAAGAAAAATTAGGCCCTGAAAGTGAGGTGATAATATGAGATTAATGATAGATACCTATAAAAAATATTGGTCTTGTATTAAACCACATAAAGGTTATTACACTATGATTTTTGTCTCTAAAGCTTTAGCAGTCATTGCAAGTATCCTCTTACCATTTACCGCTTCAGGTATTGTTAAGTATCTAACACTAGGAGACTATCAAGAAGCCTTAAAATGGATATTTTACTTCTTTGCCGCTGCCACTGCCAAAGTAATATTTTACTATTGGAATTATAAAGGTGGGGCCTTAGATTCAAATTATTGTTATACAGGACTTAAGAAGAAAGTATTTAATAAGCTCACAACCTACGACCTAGAGTTTTCTAAACATAAAGATATAGATGAAGTACTACAAGGATCATCTAGTGATATCTGGAAAGTTGTAGGTATTAATGATAATTTAAGTGATATCATTATAGGCTTTATCAGAATAATAGTAATTGTAATATTAACAGCATTAACCTCACCATTAGTAGGTTTAGTAGTATTCTTATTCTCTAGTCTTTATGTCATATTTATGATGGTATTCAATGAGAAAATAGTAAAATATTTAAATAAGCAAAGAAAATATCAAGATAAAATCGCTGGTGTATTTCTAGAAGAATTATCATCATTAGAAGAGATGAAAGTCTATGATATGAAAGATAAATATTATAATTATTTTAATACTATCAACAAAAAGTTCTGCCATAATTATAGATTAAAAAGAAGATATAATGATATTCAAATAAACTTTTTACAACTAATATTAGATTTAGGAGAAGTAAGTATTTATGCAGTTACCTTATTCTTACTATTTCAAAATGCTTATACTGTTGATAAGATAGTTTTAGTAATAGGTTACTTTACTATGATGAATCAAGAATTAAAATATGTCTTACAAACCTGTGTAAAAAATGTTATAGATTGTAGAGTATCTGTGGAAAGAATTTATTCACTTTTAAATTATCGTCCTAAAAATAGTAAAATAACAAATACAGTTAATGAAGATGATATTAAAGGAATATTAGAATTTAGTCATGTTTATTCTTCATACCAAGATAAACAAGTCTTAAAAGATGTAACCTTTAAAGTAAAACCTAATGAATTAACGGCTATAGTAGGACGTAGTGGTAGTGGAAAAAGTACTATTTTAAATATTATCCTTAGATTAATAAAACCTGATAGTGGTAATGTCTTAATAGATAAAGAAGATATATATAATTATACTAATGATGTTTATAAGACCAATGTCAGTGTTGTAACACAAAAAAGTATACTCTTTAATATGAGTATAAGAGATAACCTATCTTTAGTAGATTCTAAATTTAAAAGAATACAAGACGTATGCATGAGACTAGGAATACATGATGAAATACTAAGTCTACCTAAAGGTTATAATACAGTAATAGAAGAAAACAGTTCTAATATTTCTACAAGATTAAAACAACTTCTATCTATTGCAAGAAGCATCTTAACTAACGCAGAGATACTTTTATTTGATGAAGTTACCTCATCATTAGATACCTCTAACACTAAAAAGGTTGTTAAAGTCTTTAAAGAGTTATCAAAAGACCATACTGTCATAATTATTACTCATAAAAAAGAAGTAATGAATAAAGCAGATCACTTAATTATTATTGATAAAGGAAGAAAAGTTGCCGATGGTACACCTAAGTCTTTAGAAAATAATAAGTACTATTTAAATTTAAGAGACAGCAGTAGTGTAAGTAATAATAATTTATAAGGAGTATAACATGAAAGATTTACTTAAGAATAAAAACTTGAAATATATATTTATAATGATTATTTTCTTTAGTATTTCCTTCGGATTATGGAATAACTTTAGACTTCTTTGGTTAGAAGAGAATAATCTAAATCCAAGTGAGATAAGTAGAGTAATGAGCCTTGCTACTTTCTTTGGAGCGATATCTATAATATTTATATCTCTAAAAATAAGTATGACTAATATAAAGAAATTGGTAAGCACAACTCTCATAATAAGGATAATATCTTACCTAATTCTTTTTATAGGCTATCAGCATTTATCAACAAGATTGATAGCAATACTATTTATCTTTGATATCGCTAGTTATACAGTAGGATACTTGGCAATATATCCCTTAATTACAAGAGTTATTAAAGATGATAAAGTCTATAGCTATAAACAACTAGCAACATATATATGTCAAGATTTAGGAGTTTTAATAGGAGGGCTTCTATTAGGAATTACTATTGGAAATTATATCTTTGATTATAATAGCTTTCTTTTAATAACTCTAATATGTTTAATAATAGCATTATTCTCTCTAAGTAAAGTGAAACTAACTGATAAAGTAAAGTATAATGATATAAAAGTTAAAAATTATTTAAAAGCTTTTAAAAAAGATAAAATCTCTAACTTCTATTTATTATATATCTTTATCTCTGATATTTCTTATAATTGTGCTTTAGGTATGCAGATGTTAATATTAACTAATATTTTAGACATTTCTTCAAAAAGCGCTACATTCTATTTTCTATTAATGGGAATAATAGCAGATATCTTTGGTATTCTAGCTTTAAAGAAATTAACACCTAAAAATGACTATCTAACTATTTTACTTAAGTTTGGTCCAAGAATGTTAGGGTATTCTTTAGTTTTTATCTTCCCAACAAAAGAGATGACTTTAATCGCTATAACCATATCTTTATTTTTAACAACTGCTTATGAGAATAAAACAGATGCTATATACTTAAATAGAATAGATACAAAATATCAGTTGTTGTTTTCTAATATCAGAAAACTAGTAGGCAGTTTAGGAAATGCCATAGGATTATATTTAACAGGTATATTATTTGTCTTTGGTCCTAAGTATATCTTTGGTGTAGCAGCTCTAATAGGATATTTCCAAATTGCCCTTGCTCTATATCTAGTATACCTTAAAAAAAGGTATAAAAAAATTGTACTAAATTAAATAATATGGTAATATTTAAGCATAAATACAAAGAAAAAGTATATATATCTATTTTAAATTTATAAGTAAAAATAAAGTTCATATCAGATAAAAAAATCGAGGAGAGAAAAGAATGAGAAAAGCTTTTGATGTCTATATACCTAAATGGCTTTATAAACTAACGATTATTACTATCTTAACTTTTAGTATAATTCCAATAATATTCTGCTTAGTAGAAGGATTTAACTTAATCTGCATTATTACATTTGCCATATTATTCATTATCCCATTTCTTATTGCGGCAATTTGGTGTTATCGTTTCAGAGTTATAGTTCGAAAAGACACTATAACGGTTAAACCTGCTTTTAGAAAAAAGTATAGTTTCAACGTTAGTGAAATAACAAAAGTAATCCGAACAGTTGTTATGACTAGAGGCGCTGGTATAAATACAAAAATAAAAGTATGCACAAAGTATAAACATGTAACTGTTGAGCTACTAATGATTGGAAGCGATAAATTTTATAGATATATTGAAGAAAATGTAAGTCCTGAAAAAATAATAACAAAAGTATATAAAAGAGCTAAATAAATATAAAATGGAAAAAAAAACAAAGATTGTATTTAGAGATAAGCTATGCTATAATTACAAAGAAAAAAGAAAGGACTGGTTTTTATGATAGAACGTCTTGAAGCTACAGAAAAGAAATATATGGACTTACAAAAAGAACTAATGAGTGAAGAAGTCCTAAAAGATATTAATAAAACAAGAGAATTATCAAAAGAAATGTCTGATTTGGAAGAAACAGTTAATGTATATCGTGAATATAAAAATGTTATTGAAGCTATTCCTGAAACTAAAGAAATGTTAAAAGATGATGAATTAAAAGATATCGCTAAAGAAGAGTTAAAGGACTTGGAAGCGACGAAAGAAAAGTTAGAACAAGACTTAGAAATACTTTTAATACCAAAAGATCCTAATGATAATAAAAATGTTATTGTGGAAATAAGAGGAGCAGCTGGAGGAGATGAAGCTAATATCTTTGCAGGTGACCTTTATAGAATGTATTCTAAATATGCAGACAAAGTAGGATTTAAAACAGAGTTAATCAATGCTGAAGAAGGAACAGCAGGAGGCTTTAGTCAAGTAGAATTTATGGTTAAAGGAAGCGGTGCATATTCTAAACTTAAATATGAAAGTGGATCTCACAGAGTTCAAAGAATACCTGTAACAGAAAGTAATGGAAGAATTCAAACATCAACTGCAACAGTACTTGTAATGCCAGAGGCAGAAGATGTTAATATTGAAATAAATCCATCTGATCTTAGAATAGATATCTACAGATCATCAGGTTGTGGAGGACAAGGAGTTAATACAACTGATAGTGCTGTTCGTATCACTCACTTACCAACTAATACTGTTGTTACTTGTCAAAATGAAAGAAGTCAAATTCAAAACAAAGAACAAGCGATGAAAGTATTAAAAGCAAGACTTTATGAACAAGAGTTAAGAAGACAAGAAGAAGAACTAGGTGAATCACGTCGTAATAAAATAGGTACAGGTGATAGAGCCGAAAAAATAAGAACTTACAACTATCCTCAAAATAGAGTAACAGACCATAGAATTGGTTTTACTACAAATAACTTAGATAGAGTTATGAATGGAGATTTAG
Organism: uncultured Bacilli bacterium; assembly: GCA_944363735.1. Classification (GTDB taxonomy): domain Bacteria; phylum Bacillota_I; class Bacilli_A; order RF39; family UBA660; genus Onthousia. The sequence continues at coordinate 49,658 of CALVVB010000001.1, forward strand.
AAGAGATAATAGATGCTTTAATTATGGAAGACCAAAGAAGAAAATTAGCAGGAGAAGAAGAATGACAGTTGAAGAGTTAATTGTATATGGTAAAAAATATACAAGTAGTACTCATGCTAAAATGCTACTTGCTACTTTCCTTGAAGTTAACCCCCTAGAATTATTAACTATACTAGATAAAGTAGTAGATGATAGTATCGTTAATCTTTATAAAGAGTCTTTAAAAGCCTTAAATGAAAACAGACCTATTCAATATGTAATAGGTCATGTTAATTTCTATGGATTAAAGTTTAAAGTTAATGAAAATGTCCTAATACCACGTTTTGAAACAGAAGAGTTAGTTGAAAATATAAAAAATTATCTAGAGAAGAAAAATATAACTAATCCTAAAATATTAGATTTAGGTTGTGGTAGTGGTTCCATAGGCTTAACTTTAAAGTATTTTTTTGATAAAGCAGATGTAACCCTAACAGATATCAGTGAAGAAGCCCTAGAAGTAGCAAGAGATAATGCTAAAAGTCTAGATTTAGATGTTAACTTTATAAAAAGTGATTGGTTTAAAAATATCCCTTTAGATAAGTATGATGTTATAGTATCAAATCCCCCATATATTAAAACTGATGAAGAAATAGAAGAGATAGTAAGAGACAATGAACCACATCTAGCCTTATATGGGGGATTAGATGGTCTAGACTGCTATAGAAGTATTTTAAAAGATATTAATAATTACCTAAAAGATGATTACTTAATAGCCTTTGAAATAGGCTATCTTGAAGGAGAAGAATTAAAGCTATTAGTAGAAAATACTATACCTAATAGTAAAGTAATTATAAAAAAAGATTTAAGTAATAAAGACAGAATGCTTTTTGTCGAAAAAAATATTGATTAAAAAATTAAAATATCACTCATTAATTAAGTGTAGAAAGGGTGATATTTTTATATGAAAAAATATTTAATCTTAGCAAGTTTAATCTTAGTATTTATACCAAATTTAAATAAAGAAAGTGATGAAATAATTATTCCTGATGAAGCGATTAGGTTTAGAGTAGTAGCAGAATCAAACACTAAAGAAGACCAAGAAACTAAAACTATAGTAAAAGAAGCTTTAGAAAAAGATTTAGATACGCTTTTAAAGGATAGTACTTCAATTGAAGAGACAAGGTCTATTTTAAAAGAAAATCAAAATCATTTTGAATCTCTAGTAGAAAGAACACTTTTAACAAATAAGATAAATACGGGCTATAAAGTTAATTTTGGAATTAATTACTTCCCAGAAAAAAACTATAAAGGAGTTATCTATGAAGAAGGTTATTATGAATCTTTGGTTGTAACATTAGGAAGTGGTAATGGCGAAAACTGGTGGTGTGTTTTATTTCCTCCTCTATGTTTAATGGAAGGTGAAGAAACTAATACTGATGAAGTAGAGTACAAATCATTTGTTAAAGAAATGATAGATAAATACCTATAATAAATACTTACCTATCTGAATAAAATTTGATAGGTGATAACTTTGGATATTTTAGAGTTAATAATACTAGCGATAGGACTAAGTATGGATGCCTTTTCTTTATCTATAGTTTATGGTACTTTAAACCTATCTAATAAAATTAAAAACTTTTTAAGTATAACAGTAGGAATATTTCACTTCATAATGCCACTATTAGGAAGTATATTAGGACTATTTATTGTAAATCATATAATAAGTAATCCAGATATTTTAGTAGGAATAATCTTTACATTTTTAAGTATAGAAATGCTACTTAATATAAAAGAATTAGACGAAGAGAAAAAAGATTTCAAGAGTTTAGCGAATGCTTTTCTATTTGGTTTTAGTGTTAGTATAGATAGTTTTTCAGTAGGAATAGCTTTAGGAACCCATAATGAAAATGTCTATTTAGCAGGAACAATTTTTGCCCTATCAAGCTTTATCTTTACCTTTTTAGGTCTTAATATAGGTAAATTATTAACTTTAAAGTTCGGTAAAATTGCCAATATCATTGGAAGTATTTTACTTTTAATCCTAGCACTTACTTACTTTTTCGAATAAAAAGTAAGTTTTTGTAAAAACTATAATTGGGTGAAGTTTTATGAGTATAAAAAGATTAATCAGTGATGAAGAAATGGAAGAGATTATAAAAAAAGAAATACTTCCATTAAGATTTCATACTGTAAACCCACTTGTAAAAGAAGTTAAATAAAACTTCTTTTTTATGGTTATATAACTAAGTTGTGCTAAACTTAAATTAGAGGTGAGAGTATGAAGAAGAATATTATAATAATAATTTTACTATTATGCTTAATTGGAACAAGTGGTTATATTGTATACGATAATTATTTATATGCTGACAAAAAAGAAGATAATGAAAAGAATATTGATAATAACAATCAAAAAGATACTAAAAAAAATTTGAATGTTAATAGTATTTACATAAAAGAACTAATTGATAGATATAATTATTATTTTATTAATGATTTTGATTTAGAAAAGACACTTTATGGAAAAACCAATACAACACCTGATAATTTTCAAGAAGATTTTATAAAACAAACAGCAGTTTATGCATCAAATGAAAAATACGGTTATACTACTGAACTGTTGCATGAACAAATTAGAAAATTGTATGGTCCAAATATAACTATAAAGGATAGTAGTTTTGTTATGAATTGTGGTACATATGAATATGATGGTATTAATAATATGTATACAAGAAAAGAAAGTGAAGGTTGTGGTGGAAGCAGTATGAGCTATTTAAATAGAAAAATTGTTGAAGCCAGAAAAGAAGATAGTAAGTTATTAATTGATGTCGCTGTAGCAAGAGTAGACAATGAAAACAATGTAGTATTAAATACAACAGGAGAAGCAATAGATGGCATAACTGCCGAAACTTTCAATATAGATAAAGATTATGACAAAATAAATAGATATCGCTACACCTTCACCTATGACGAAGAAAATTATAATTATTATTTGGAAAGTATTACAAAAATATGATTTTTAATTAACTTATAATGAATAATAAGCAAGTATAAGAAAGAAACATCTTTCTTTTTCTTTTGACAAACACTAGATACTTGCTTTATTATATATATGAAAGGTGTTGTTTATGTTAGTAAATTTTAATGAAATGTTAAACTTAGCAAAAAAAGATAAATATGCTGTTCCTCATTTTAATATTAATAATTTGGAATGGGCTAAATATGTTTTAGAAAAGATGCAAGAAGAGAATCTTCCCGTAATATTAGGAGTTAGTGAAGGTGCTAAAAAATATATGGGAGGTTTTTATACGATTAGATGTATGGTAGAAGGTCTAATTAAAGATTTAAATATAACAATTCCTGTATGTTTACATCTAGACCATGGAAGTAGTTTTGAATCATGCAAAGAAGCGATAGATGCTGGCTTTTCTAGTGTTATGATAGATGCTAGTAAATATGATTTAGAAACTAATAAAAAGATAACTAAAGAAGTAGTAGATTATGCTCACTCTAAAGGTGTATCAGTAGAAGCAGAAGTAGGTCATGTTGGTGGTGCTGAAGATAATGTTTATGGTGATGTTTTTAGAGCAACTCTAGAAGACTGTATAGAAATATCTAAAACAGGAATAGATGCTCTAGCACCAGCTCTAGGTTCAGTTCATGGAATATATAAAGGAGAACCTAATCTTGACTTTGATAGAATGAAGCAAATAGATGAAACTTTATCTATTCCTTTAGTACTACATGGTGGAACAGGTATTCCTTATGATATGATTAAAAAAGCAATAAGTTGTGGAATTAGTAAAATAAATATAAATACAGAACTACAAGTAACTTGGCATAAAGACGTATTAGAATTTATAAAAGAAAACCCTAACATTTATGACCCAAGAAAAGTAATAGGTAGTGGAGAAGTATCTATAAAAAATAAAATTAATGAACTTATAGATATTTTTAACCCAAATCATATTAGTTCCAAAAATTAAGAAAATAATATAATATAATAAGAGAGGTTTGTGATTAACTATGAAAATGCTTGAAATAAAAGGAGGAAATCCTCTTTCTGGGACAATAAGAATAAGTGGGGCTAAAAATAGTGTTGTAGCATTAATACCAGCTGCAATTTTATCTGAGGAAGAAGTAACAATATGTAATGTTCCTGATATTACTGATACTGCTGCTCTTTGTGAAATATTAGAATTTTTAAATGTTGATGTAAAAAGAGCGACAGAAAGTTTGGTAATTAATCCATCTAACATGGAAAATAAAGAAATACCTAGTATGTATACAAAAAAATTAAGAGCATCATACTATTTTATGGGAGCTATGCTTGGTAAATATAAAAAAGTAACTATGGCTTTACCAGGGGGATGTTCTATTGGAGCAAGACCAATTAATCTTCATCTTAAAGGATTTGAAGCCCTAGGTGCCACTGTAACTAATAAGGAAAATATTTATACTGTAGAAGCTAAAAATTTAAAAGGAGCTAATATTTATTTAGACTTTGCTAGTGTAGGAGCAACGATTAATATTATGTTAGCAGCAGTTTTAGCTAAGGGAACAACCATTATTGATAATGCTGCTAAAGAACCAGAAATTGTTAATGTAGCAACATTACTTAACAATATGGGTGCTAAAATAAGAGGGGCAGGAACAAGTAGCATTGAAATAACAGGTGTAGAAAAGTTAGGTAAATGTTTCCACGAAGTAATACCTGATAGAATCGAAGCAGGAACTTATGTAATATTAGGCGCTGCTATTGGTAGTAATTTAAAAATATCTAATATTATCCCAGAACATATAGAAGCCTTAACTAGTAAATTAGAAGAAATGGGAGTTTTTCTCGATATAGGAACAGACTATATAATTGTAAGTAGTGGAAAAGACTATAAACCAGTAAATGTTAAAACACAAACCTATCCAGGATTTGCCACAGATTTACAACAACCATTAACACCACTTCTTACTATGTGTGATGGTAGAAGCAAAATAGAAGAAACGATTTATGAAAATAGATTTATGCATATTCCATACTTAAATCAGATGGGCGCTGATATAAGAGTAAAAAATCAAACCTCAACTATTATTGGTCCAACTGAATTAATAGGAGCAGATGTGGTTGCCACAGACTTAAGAGCAGGGGCAGCATTAGTAATCGCAGGATTAATGGCTAAAGGAACAACTAAAATAACAAATGTTGAACACATACTTAGAGGATATGAAAATATTGTAGAAAAACTAATAGGAGTAGGAGCAAATTTAGAGTTAAAAGATATATAAAAGCATTAAAAAGAGACTAGAGAAATATAATTATAATATATGACTCTAGTCTTTTTTTGGAGGTAAAAATGAAAAAAATATTATGTCTTTTAATCATCTGCCTTTTAGTATATGCAATATATTATTTTAATCACACTGATAAGATAACTTATATATCGATAGGAGATTCTTTAAGTGTTGGAATAGACTCAAATGGTAATTCTAACTATGGATATAGTAACTACCTTGCTAATTATCTTAAAGATAAAGATTTATTAAAAAGTTACAATAATTATTTTTCTACAAGCGGTACTAGAATAATAGATTTAAAAAATAAATTAGAAACAAACTGGACTATAACAAAAGATGGAGGATCTTTATCTTTGAAAAAATGTCTCCGAGAAGCTGATTTAGTAACTTTATCAGTAGGAATGGATGATATCATAACAAGTTTAACTTTATCCACAGTTAGTGTGGAAAACCTATCTAACAAAGAAATAACTACAATAGTAGATAAAACAATTGAAGAGTTAGATAGTCTTTTTAAAGAGTTAAGAAAATATGCTAAACAAGATATAATCTTTATAGGTTTTTATAATCCCCTAGAAGAGGAAGCATTAACTACAGAAAGACTCTATACTTATTTAATAACCAAAACTAAAGCTCTTTGCAAAAATTATGATATAGAGTATTTAGATATTTATAATATATTTAAGAAAAATAAAGATTACATAGATAATCCTACTAACATCTACCCATCTACAGAAGCTTATCAAATGATTGCCACAAAAATAATAGAGAATTATCTATAGATTAAATTATAGTGAAAACACACTTGATAAAAAGATACTTATGTATATGTAAAAGAAATTTACATACAATAAAAAAGATCAACACTTAATATTACCGTGCTGAGTGAGCTAACAAATTTAAGTTTGATTAGACCCTAATCCACGTTGTGAATTAGGTTAGTTCTATTTATATTGTTAATAATAATAACTTTATAAGTAAAATGTTCCTAAACTAATAGCATCATATTAATTTCTATAAAACACTAAAAATATAATAAATTAGCTACAAATTTTCGTAAATATGTATTTAGATTTAATTTTTAGATATGAAAATCTGTTAAAAAACTTGCCAAATCCTAAATAATTTGATATATTAAGTAGCGAATTAGTTCCTTAAGGGGATAATTTCTATGATAAATAAATTATCATGGCGAAAGGAGAGAAGAAAAATGGCAAAAAATAATCCAGCAAACTATAGACCATGTAAAGTAACATGTGCTTGTGGTGCAACATTTGAAGTAATGTCTAATAAAGATGAAATAAGTGTTGAAGTATGTTCAAATTGTCATCCATTCTATACAGGAAAACAAGGAAGAGCATCTAAAGCAGGACAAGTAGAGAAGTTCAATAAGAAATATGGTTTTAATAAAAAAGATTAGAGAATAAGCAGTGTTTGCTGCTTTTTTCTTTTAATTTATGTTATACTAAAGTAGGGGAATAAAGATGTATGATTTTACTTTAGAAGAAATATTATCTCTTAACAATAAAAATTTATATGAGACATATCATAAGGAATTAAAAAATTTAAAAACTAATAGAATAGCAAGACAAATAACTGAAAGAATGTATGGCAAAAGTATAAATGAAATATACGAAGCCATATTAAAAGAAGAGACCATAAATACTAGTACAGATACTGATTTCTTTATAGGAGATATAGTTTTACTTCATGAAAGTATTAAAGAATATCATACTAAAACAGGTATAACTTGTGATTTTTCTGCTAATATGATTAAAAGAGGAGGACTTTATTTAAATTATCGTCCTATTCTAGAAAATTTAACAACTAAAAAAGTATACGTTTTAAAAAGAAGCATTAGAGTAGAACCAGCATATTATGGATTTATTACCAACAAATATTACAGAATTAGAAGAACTAAATTATAAGATGAAACTGCAAATAGAAGATAATTATATAGATTATTCCCATCTTAATCAAGTAATGGGAGGAACACTAGTGTTGAGGAGGTTAAATAAATGAGATTAGGAATAACTAATGACCATAGAGGTTATAAATTAAAGGTAGAACTTTTAGAAAAATTAAAAAAAGATTATGAAGTAATCGATTATGGTGCTAAAGGAACAGAAAATGTTGACTATCCTTTGTATGCTTTTAAATTAGGGGAAGCTCTTGCTAATAAAGAAATAGACTTTGGTATTGCTATTTGTGGTAGTGGGATAGGAATATCTATTGCCTGTAATAAAGTAAAAGGAGTCCGTGCTGCAAGAGTATTATCAATAGAAGACGTAATAGAAACAAGAGGAGATAATGATGCTAATATTATCTGCTTAAATGAAAATATGTCTCTTGATCCAGCATATAACCTAATTATTACCTTTATAACAACTCCATTTTCAAATCAAGAAAGACATATTAGAAGAATAAATCAAATAAAAGAATATGAGGTAGGAAATGAGCGTTAAATACTTTTTATATTTCATCGTAACAATTATTGTTATTTGGAGTTTAGATTCAATTAACATCAATGCTATTTTAAAAAAAAATAAAATTTGGCAAGCAAGAGTATTTTATTTCTTTTTAACAATTTCCTTAATCTATTTAGTAACAAACTGTATTTATGACTTGTATGAATCAGCAATAATTGTTTAAAAAATAAAATTTAAAGTATAATTTTTTCATTTTCGTCAAGACTCTTAATGAGGTGGTGGATAATGAAAAAATTAAGATTAAAAAAAGGTGTTATAATCGGTGCTTATTTAATTGCTTTCTCTCTAACAGGAATGAGTGCTTTCTTTGTAAGTCAAAACATGAAAATGAATAATCCAACTGAAGAAGACATAGAATATGTTAACTCATCAATAATTGATGACAAAGAAGACCAAGAAGTAATTAAAGAAGATGTGAAAATGTTAAAACCATTTACAAATGACCAAGTAGAAACACTTAAGTATTTTTATGACTATCAAGCAGATTCATCAGCCCAAGAAAAATCAATTTTATATCATGAAAATACCTATATTCAAAATTCAGGCATGGATTTTGGACTAACAGATTCATTTGATGTAGTATCCGTATTAGATGGTACTGTTTTAGATGTAAAAGAAGATGAGCTTCTTGGAACTGTTGTAGAAATAAAACATGATAATGACTTCATTAGTAGTTATCAGAGCTTAAGTGAAGTATCGGTTAAAAAGAATGATACAGTTAAGCAAGGTCAAGTAATTGGTAAAAGTGGAACTAATACAATTGATCAAGATTTAGGGAATCATTTACATTTTGAGTTATATAAATCTGGCGAAGTAGTAGATCCTAGCAAATATTTTGATCAAGTAATCAGCAATAGCGATGATAAACAAACAACTACTGAAACAAAAACAGAAGAACAAACCGAAGAAAATACTAACACTAATGAATAAACGGAGTAAATACCGTTTTTTTTCTAACAAAAGGAATTTACAACAAATTATATTTCTGCTAAAATATTAACAGTAAAAGGACGTGATAAGATGCTATCAAAAGATATTGGTATAGATTTAGGAACTGCAAATGTATTAATATATATAAAAGGGGAAGGTATAGTTTTAAATGAGCCTAGTGTAGTTGCTATTGAAACAGATAATAAGAAAGTTGTAGCAGTAGGTAAAGAAGCTAGTGAAATGCTAGGAAGAACTCCAGAAAAAGTAAAAGCAATTAAACCTATGAAAGATGGTGTCATAGCAGACTTTGAAATTACAGAAATAATGCTTGATTATTTTATTAGAAAAATACATGCCAGGAACTTTTTATCAAGACCTAGAATATTAATATGTTGTCCTACCAATGTAACACCTGTTGAAAAGAATGCTATTAAAGAAGCAGCAGAACGCACTGGAGCAAGGAAAGTATATCTAGAAGAAGAACCTAAAGTAGCTGCTATAGGAGCTGGTATGGATATATCTAAACCTAGTGCTAATATGGTAATAGATATCGGTGGAGGAACAACAGACATTGCTATCCTTTCTTTAAATGATATTGTAAACAGTGCATCAGTTCGTATTGCAGGAAATGTTTTTGATCAAGATATTGTTAAATATATTAAAGATAAATACAAACTATTAATAGGGGAAAAAACTGCAGAAGATATAAAAATAGAATTTGCAAACCTATATGAGCCTGATAAGAAAAATAAACTAGAGGTAAGAGGAAGAGATTTAGTAACAGGATTACCTAATACTATCGAAATAAATGAAACAGAAACAGAAGAAGCTTTACATGAGTCAATTTATAAAATAGTAAAAGCAGCAACTAATGTTTTAGAACAAACCCCACCAGAGTTATCTGCAGATATTGTGGAAAAAGGTATTATTCTAACTGGAGGAGGTTCAATGCTTAAAGGACTAAATGAAGTGCTAAAAAAAGAATTAAAAGTGCCAGTCTTAATAGCAGATAGTCCTCTAACATGTGTAGTTGAAGGAACAGGAGTACTTTTAGATAATATTAAATTACTTGAAGAAAACTAAAGATAGTCTTTAGTTTTTCTTTTGTTGTAAAAATTTGTTACTCTTGCTATAATTATTTTAGAAAAGAGGAAGAACTATGAATCAACAAATAATAGATATTCTAAAAATAGTTATAACCACTTTTATCTGTTCAGCTTTAATAATGCCATTTATGAAAAGAATAGCTAAACATATTGGAGCGATGGATATACCAAGAAGTGATGAGGGCAACAGACACATTCATACAAAACCTACTCCTAAATTAGGAGGAGTGGGAATATTTATAGCATTTTTAATAGGTTATATGCTATTTGGTAAAGAAAGTGTTCAAATGAATTCTATACTAATAGGAAGCTTTATCATAATACTAACCGGTATTGCTGATGATATTAAATCATTAAGGGCAAGAACAAAATTAATCGGTCAAATAATTGCTGCATCTATACTTGTTTTCTATGGTGGATTCTTATTAAATAATATTACAGCTTTTGGGTATACAATTAACTTTGGATGGTTTTCCTATCCTTTAACAATACTCTTTGTAGTAGCATGTGTAAATATAATAAATTTAATTGATGGACTAGATGGCTTAAGTGGTGGAATTAGTAGTATATTCTTCTTAACTATAGGAATTATTGGTTATTTCCAAGGGCGTAGTGGAACTTTAGTTATGATATTAACCTTTATTATGCTAGGATCAACATTAGGCTTTCTATTACACAATTTCTATCCAGCCAAGATATTCTGTGGAGACTGTGCAATGTATTTAGGATTCATGATAGCAGTAATAACTCTTCTAGAGTTTAAAGGACCAGCCCTAACAAGTTTATTTGTTCCTCTAATGATTTTAGGAATACCTATACTAGATACTTTATTTGCTATTATAAGAAGACTTCTAAAACACCAAGCTCCATTCTCACCAGATAAAGAGCATATTCATCACCAATTACTTGGGATGAACTTTTCACAAAGAACAACAGTATTAATTATATATGGTTTCAATTTTCTATTTGCCTTTGCTTCCATTTTTTATTCTTTAAAAGACCCAGTTATGGGTAAAATATTATATATACTTATATTTATAATTGTTGTTTGGTTTGTATTAAGAACAACAGTTATCTCTAAAAAGAACAAAGAAGTAACAGATAATATTATTGAAAAAGTAGGAGGAGTTATCAAAAAAGACTCCAAAACACAAAAAAGGAAAAATAGGGTTAAATAACTACTATTTTTTTTTGACAAATTTCCTCTAAACTGGAAATATATGGTAAAATCTAAAGGTGTTGATAAAGGAGGACGTAGCAGTGTTAAATTTTATTATTTGCGATGATGAAGAAGGATTTAGAAAAATAATAATTAGTGAGATTGATAAATTCATGATGAATTATGATGTAGAATATAAGAAGCATGAATGTGAATGTTATGAGAAAAAATTCGAAACTCTTGCTAGAAAAGAAATGGGATTTAAAGTATATTTCTTTGATATAAAAACTAAAAATGGATCAGGTTTGGATGCTGCAAGATTCATAAGAGAAGAGCTAGATGATTGGAACTCTATCATTATAATTGTAACAGCTTTTGCAGAATACAGATATGAAGCTTTATCAAACAGATTATATTTATTAGACTTCATCAGTAAATTTGATAACTGTAGTAAGAAATTAAAAGAAACACTAAAGATAGTATATAAACAATATAATAGTAGAGAAAAGTGTCTTAACTATGAATATAATTATATTATTTATAAAATAGAGCTTAAAAATATTATTTTTATAGAAAAAGAGCAAGACAGTAAAAGATGTATAGTGCATACTACATATGGAACATTCAAAGCGCCTTTCACACTATCAGCTATATCTAAACAACTTGATAAAAGATTCTTAAAAGTACATAAAAGTCTAATTTTAAATGTAGATAAAATAAGAGAGTACGATACTAAGGAAAACGAAGTACTATTTATTAATGGTATGAGTACAAACTTAATATCTAGATCAGGTAAAAAGGAGTTGATTGATTATGTTACCAATAGGTAAAGTTATCATAGGACTAATCATGTCATTATCTATGTTCGTAATGGTTAAAAATTTGATTAATAATAACTATAGATATTTTAATATTAAAAGTTTAACTGCAATAATAATAGTTTCCATACCAGCATCTCTATTCTATAGTTCTGAATATAATGGTACTATGACTATCATAACATTTTTAATAGCAGTTATGGTTTATAAAAAAATTTTTACAATAAGACTTTCAACTTCAATTTTAGCTATGAGTATTGCAATAGCATTAATCGCATTAGTAGATTTTATTGTCATACCAATATCAATTAGTATAGGTTATGAAAGTACAAGAGATGTTTGGTATATTAGTATTTTAAGCAATATAATTGTATTTATTTTTTCTGTACTATTATCAAAAATAAAAATATTAAAAAACAAGTTTCAAACATTCTGCTTAAAAATAGACGATAATAGCCTTGTTTCAGTTATTTTTTTTGCTATAGTGAGTTTTTACATAATAATAATTTCATTTTTTAATCTTTCAAATCATTTGACTTCAGTTCCAACTTATGCTATCACAGCTATAATTATTATTATGTTAATAGTACTATATTATTTATATGTAAAGGAATGTAATAACTATGTTAATTTAAGCCAAGAATACAATACTATATTTAAATATATTCAAACATTTGAAGAATGGATTGACAATGAACAAATGTATAGACATGAATTAAAAAATAATTTATCTATAATAAGGAGTATGACAGAAGATAAAAATATTATAAATAAAATAGATGATATGCTGAGTTTTAGTATTGTTTTAGATGAAAACGATATAGAAAGTTTAAAAGAAATTCCTAAAGGTGGACTAAAAGGATTAATTTACTATAAAATTGCTTTAGCCAAAAATAATAATATAAATTTAATTATAGAAGTCAGTCCTAAAGTAACAAATAAACTAAATAAAATTAAAGATAAAGATTTAAAACAAATTTGTATAATATTAGGAATATATATAGATAATGCTATGGAAGCTGCTATGAAAACAAAAAAGAAAAATGTAACTTTAGAAATATATGAAAATAATAATCAGCTTACATTCGTAATATCAAATACTTATAAGGAATTAATATCTATAGATAAAATGAGATTTGATGGTTATACAACAAAAGGAGAAGGTCATGGAAGAGGACTATATTATGTAAATAAATTACTTGCAAAATCTAAAAATCTATATTCTCAACAAATGTTCTTAAATAAATATTTTATTCAGAAATTATATGTTAAAAATATTTAAAAAGTGTTTACCATAAATGGCAAACACTTTTTAAATTAATTAATCCATATTTTTTAAAGCTTTTGGTTCTTCTACAATAAATAAAACACAACCAACACTTGCACTAGCAGTAACTAACATAGCAACAGCAGCTAGTACTTTAGCCATTCTTTTTTTCATTTCCTTTTCATTCCTTTCTATACTACTATTTATTTAAACATAAAATGTTTAAACCTTTTTATAATTTCTATATGGCTCTTTAAATATTAAATACATAATAGGAGATATTAATATAGTTTCAATAAGTAAAGCTGCCATCAGCAAATTACTAATTTCATTACCATTAAATACTATAATAATCAGACTATATATAATCGATAAACTACAAGCACATATTTTCCTAATCAACCTTTTTCTTCCATTAGTTAAAGGTCTTTTCCAAGTATCTGCAGGAGCACAAATCATAAATGTAATTATTGAGACTACACATAGAATAGTCTTTATAATAAGGCCTGTTTCAACAGTAGTAAATAAGTATGGTATTCCTATAATCAAGATTGTACTTGAAATTAAACAAACTATAGACTTACTTGCATGGAATCCAAAACCAGGAAATCTTATGATGTTGAAGAATATTAATGTAATAATAAATTCCTTCATAAAACCAAGAAGTAAAGCTATAAGAAAAATAATAATAAGTTTTGTTAAGGTCATGTACAATCCTTCTAAACCATAAGCTAGTCTTTCCTTATCATCTTGGTTTAATTCCTTTTGATTACTAGCAATAAAATTCATAGTATAATTTAAAAATACTTCTTTCATACCAACCTCCTATGCTATGATCATTTTACATCTATATTTAGAAAAAATAATAAAAATTCCATTAAAAGAAATACGATTACTATTAACTGTATTTTCGACATTTTTCTTTATGAAAAAAACAGAAAGAGGTATGAAAATGACATTTAGCGGAAAATATAACATTAATCAAAACAACGTTGTTATAATTAATACACATCAGTTGAAAAGCAGCTTCAGTTAAGAAGGGATAAAAGATGTGGAGGTGAGCCTAGTGATTGGAAGAGTAAAATGGTTCAATAATGAAAAAGGCTATGGCTTTATTGAATACAAAGATAATGAAGATATTTTTGTTCATTATTCAACTATTAATTGTGATGGTTATAAAACTTTGTCTGAAGGCCAATATGTAGAATTTACATTACTTGAAACTAGTAAAGGATATCAAGCAGTTGATGTAACACCAATAAAAGAACCAGCTTTAGCAAAATAGTTGGTTTTTTTGCTCCTTTTGTGTTATATTAATATTAAGGAAGGTGATAATATGGAAATAATTATTCGTGGTGACAAAATTGAAGTAACTGCTGCTATGAAAGACTACATTAATGAGAAATTAAAAAGACTAGAGAAATATCTAGAAAATAGCGATAGTGTACGTGCTAACGTAGTAGTAAAAGTTAAAGGACATATGCAAACTGTCGAAATTACTATTCCACTTCACAATTTTATTATTAGGTCTGAAGAGACTCAAGATGATTTCTATGCATCAGTTGATAAAGCTATAGATGTTATAGAACGTCAAATAAGAAAGAACAAAACTAAGATTAAAGCTAAAGAAGCTAAAACTAGAATTGACTTTAGTATCATAGATATTGAAGAAGAAGAGTATGAAGAAAATAATATTGTTAAACATAAGAAAATAGAAGTAAAACCAATGGATGAAGAAGAAGCTATTCTTCAATTAGAATTACTAGGTCATGAATTCTATTTATTTAAAAATATCGACACTGATAAAGAAGCCGTGATTTATAAAAGAAAAAATGGTGGCTATGGTATAATAGAAGCTGAATAAACTCTAAAAATAAGGAATGATATAAAAATATCATTCTTTTTTGATAAAATGACTCTAAAACCTTTTTATTATCTTAATTTTTTGATAAAATACATATGCAAGGAGATGTTTATAATGGTATTATTTAGAAAACTATTTGATCATGAATATAAAGAATTAAAAAAATTTACAGAAAAAGCTGATAAAATAGTTGCACTTGATGAAGAGATTAGTAAATTAAGTGATGAAGAGTTAAAAAATAAAACAGAAGAGTTTAAAGAAAGATTATCTAAAGGTGAAACGCTAGAGGATATCTTAATAGAAGCTTTTGCAATTGCAAGAGAAGCAGCATATCGTGTTATCGGAGAAAAGCCTTTCTATGTTCAAGTATTAGGAGCCTTAGCAATCCACTATGGTAATATAGCAGAGATGAAAACTGGTGAAGGTAAAACCTTAACTTGTGTATTACCTGCCTATCTTAATGCTCTAGAAGGGAAAGGAGTTCATATTATTACAGTTAACGAATATCTTGCAACTCGTGATGCTGACTGGATGGGAGGAATACATCGTTTTCTTGGTTTAACTGTAGGAGTTAATACAAGAGATATGTCGCCAAAAGAAAAACAAGAGGCTTATAACTGTGATATTCTATACTCGACTAATAATGAGATAGGTTTTGATTACTTAAGAGATAATATGGTAATTAGAAAAGAAAATAGAGTACAACGCCCTTTAAATTTTGCTATTGTCGATGAGGTTGACTCTATTCTAATAGATGAAGCAAGAACTCCATTAATCATATCAGGAGGAGCGCAACATAGTGCAAACCTATATATGGATGCTGATAAATTTGCTAAATCTCTTAAAGAAGAGACTGATTATATCTGTGATGAAACAGGAAAAAGTACAATCAGCGTATCACTAACTGATGAAGGTAGCGCTAAAGCAGAAAAGATGTTCAAAGTTAAAAACCTATATGAAATAGAAAATGCAACTTTACTACATTATATTAATCAAGCCCTACGTGCTAACTATGCTATGAAAAAAGATGTAGATTATGTTGTCCAAGATGATGAAATTGTAATAGTAGATCAATTTACAGGACGTTTAATGAAAGGAAGAGCTTATAGTGATGGACTACATCAAGCAATAGAAGCAAAAGAGGGAGTTAAGATAAATCAAGAAACTAAAACTCTTGCCACTATCACATTCCAAAACTTATTTAGAATGTATAAAAAATTATCAGGTATGACTGGTACTGCTAAAACAGAAGAAGAAGAATTTAGAGATATCTATAATATGTATGTTATAGAAATACCTACTAATAAACCAGTTATAAGAGTTGATGCTCCAGACCTAGTATTTGCAACAAGAAGTGCTAAATATAAAGCTATTATTAATGAAGTTAAGAGTCGTTATGATAAAGGACAACCTGTCTTAATCGGTACCATCGCTATTGAAACTAGTGAATTAATTAGTGACTTATTAAAGAAGGCTCATATACCTCATGAAATATTAAATGCTAAAAACCATGCTCGTGAAGCAGAGATTATTTCTAAAATTGGTGAACATCGTTCTGTTACAATTGCAACTAACATGGCAGGACGTGGTACCGATATCAAACTATCAGATGAAATAAGAGAACTTGGAGGACTTTGTGTAATTGGTACAGAGCGTCATGAATCACGTCGTATTGATAATCAGTTAAGAGGTCGTTCTGGACGTCAAGGAGATCCTGGTTATACCCAATTTTTCGTTTCTATGGAAGACGATTTAATGATCAGATTTGGTAGTGATAGAATCAGAGAAATGATGAAAACCTTTGGTTTTGGAGATCAAGCTATTCAAAGTAAGACATTTACAAAAGCAATAGGAACAGCTCAAAAACGTGTGGAAGGTAATAACTTTGATGCTAGAAAGCATTTACTACAATATGATGATGTTATGAATACCCAAAGAGAGATTATGTATGGTAAACGTAATGACATATTAGATAGTGAATCAATTCATGAAACAGTAGTAAACTCTCTTCACAATCATGTCACAGATTTAGTTAAATCAAGAAATATAGACAATAATATAACAGACGAAGAACTACAAAGTATTACAGACTTTGCTAATGAAAATTTACTAAAGAATGATATAAAGAAAGTGGATTTAGAAAATAAAGATGCAGATAATATCATAGAATATCTTTATGAAAAAGCTAAAGATGAATATGAAGTCAAAATTAAGGAAGTTCCAGTAGAAATTAGTAATGAGTTTGAAAAAGCTTTATCATTACAAATTATTGATAATTACTGGATGGAACAAATTAATATAATGAGTCACCTAAGAGAAGGTATTTATCTTCGCCAATATGGACAAGATGATCCATTAAGAGCATATACTGCAGAAGGGTATCAATTATTTGATGACATGCTTCAAAAAATAGATAGAGATATTACGGTATTCTTACTTAAAGCTGAAATAAGACAAAATATAGAAAGAAAAGAAGTAGCTAAAAACCAACAGACTAATGATGTTAAAGATACAAAGAAAAAACCTAAAAAAGTAAAAAAAGTAGGTAGAAACGATCCATGTCCATGTGGGAGTGGTAAGAAATATAAACAATGCTGTGGTAAATAGATTATAAAAAAGGAAGATATTTTTAAGAAAAAGTTAGCAAATGAATGCTAACTTTTTTCTTAACCAAATTTAATATAAAGTAATAACTAACTTTATGTTACAAAATTTGCTTTATTCTATAGAGGACATCATTAGATCTATTATGAAGAGTCTCTACTAGCTGACCAACTTGCAATTTTTTTGCTTTAAAAGTATCTTTATCCATATAAACAGTATTTACCATAAATTCTTTTCCAGGTTTATTGAAACTATCATAACTAAATATTAACTTAATTTCAAATCTATTAGTATCTTCTTTTATTCCATATATATAACTAGTTCCCACTAAAAAATTATTATTATCATTATATATATAAAAGTTAGCATTTTCTATTTTTTCTAAATCTTCTTTAGATATTTTCTCTTTTACCTTATCAATATCTTTTTTCTCTTTTTTTAACATTATACAAATAAATAACATAAATGCAGATATAGTTATTATGATACCTAAAAGCCCACCATTACTTAACATTTAATCACCTTCAAATTTTAGTATTTTATACAGATATAATTTGTATACTCTTTAAACCTCAAATTTTTTTCATATCTCTAATAGTACATTTGAATAAATATGAAGCGACACAAATTTCTTCACCTGTAATCAGCTTTTTATCAAAAATTCATAACTTGTATTTGTAGACATTATAGCGTTTTTTTAAGATGTGCTTTGCATATGATTTTAGATTCTGTTCACTTACTTAGCATTTATCTCTTGCTTCTTTTATATATGCACTCTTATATATTTTATTACAATGTGGATACTCTTCTTTTTCCCTACAATACAATTCAAACTTTGTAAAAGAACGAGTTTCATACAATATTGTCTACACTAATTAGCCCACTTTCATTTCTAAATAATTTATTTGCTATATTTATCAATAAATCTAGCAAAATTTTCATTCTGATAAGGTAAACTATCATCATCTATTTTTGCATATAAATAATATTTTTTTCTATCTTTAGTTTTTATTACAACACTTTTAAGTTTTTTATTTAATAATGCAAATTTTTTAACTTCTATACTTGCAATATATTCATTCTTTAAAAAAGTAAATGAATCCTTATTTACAACTAAATTCTTTAAGTCTACCTTTAAGGAAATTTTTGGTTGTACTAAATAAAAAAATCCAATACCATCTTCTGTTTGATTAACTAGTAGTGCCCAAAAAGGATACTCCATGCCACTAACTAAACCAGAGTACTTACGATAATCTTTCATTAAAACAAAATAATTATTTTCTTTACCTATGCAATTTTGTTCTTCAAATAATTTTTTAACTTTTTCTAAAGTGTTAAATTCGTCCATTACTATATATTTTCCTTTCTATTACATTTGTTTTTAGAATTAAATTATTATAAAAGTCATTTCTTCACCTAATTTATAACTTAACTCATTAAATATAATATCATAACTTAAATCATTTTACTATTAATTATGGGTAATATTGATAGCCCATAAATAAAATAGTAGACAGACTGTAAAATTTTATGAAAAATATAATTTTTTAATTAATTATATAAGTATAATGTTATAATTAATATAGAAAGGATGGTAGAATGAAAGATTTAAAAATATTCCAATATGGTTGTGGAAAAATGAGTGTTTATACCATGAAATATGTAATAGAAAATGGTGGCACTATTGTTGGAGCGGTTGATATAAACAAAGATGTAATAGGAAAAGACATTGGCGAAATCATGGGAACAGAAAAAATAGGTGTTATTGTAGAAGATGTAGAAAATGTTGAAGAATTATTAAAGGAATTAAAACCTGATTGTGTAATTATTACAACTATGAGTTTGTTAAAAGATGTTGAAGAAGGCTTAATGATTTGTGCAAAATGTGGAGTAAATGCAATTACTACTTGTGAAGAAGCATTTTATCCTATGAATTCTAATCCTAATTTAACAGAAAAAATTGATAAACTTGCAAAAGAAAATAATTGCACAATTACAGGTAGTGGATATCAGGATGCTTTCTGGGGAAATTTAATAACTACTCTTGTAGGAGCAAGTCATAACATTACAAAGATAAAAGGTAGTTCTTCTTATAATGTAGAAGACTATGGTATTGCGTTAGCAAAAGCTCATGGAGCAGGACTAACAAAAGAAGAATTTGAAGAGCAAGTTGCTAAAGTTGATGAAATTTCTGATGAAGAAAGAATGTCAGTAATTGAGAGTGGTAATTACGCTCCGTCATATATGTGGAATGTTAATGGTTGGCTTTGTGATAAGCTAGGTTTAACAGTAGTAAAACAAAGTCAAAAATGTGTACCACAATTTAATGACTATGATATTGAGTCTATAACATTAGGAATGACTGTAACAGCAGGTATGGCAACTGGCATGAGTGCTGTTGTAACAACAGAAACAAAAGAAGGGATAACTCTAGAAACAGAGTGTATAGGAAAAGTATATAATAAAGATGAGTTTGATAGAAATGAATGGACAGTCTATGGAGAACCCGATACAACATTAGTTATTGAAAAACCAGATACAGTAAGATTAACATGTGCAGCGATTGTTAATAGAATTCCTGATGTTATAAAAGCAGAAGCTGGTTTCATCCCAACATCTCGTATGGGAGAGTTAAAATACTTAAAAGAATCTAATAATTAGAAATATGAACAGTTTTTATGAAAACCGTAAAGATTAAAGTTAGTATAATAAATAAAATAGTGTTAGTGATTAAAATCACTAACACTATTTATAATTTAAATTATAATTTCTAAAAATAGTTCTTACTTAATTTACAAAATTTGACTTATTCTATAAGGTACATCACTCGATCTATTATGGAGAGTTTCTACTAGCTGACCAACTTGCAAGTTTTTTGCTTTAAAAGTATCCTTATCCATATAAACAGTATTAGTCTTAAATTCTTTAACATGTTTATTTAAATTATAATAACTAAATACTAACTTAATTTCAAATCTATTAGTATCTTCTTTTATTTCATATATATAACTCAATCCAACAAAAAAGTTATTATTTTCATCATATATATGAAAATCAGAATTCTCTAATTTATTCAAGTCTTCTTTTTTATTTTCTCTATTATGCTCTTAATCTCTTTTTTCTCTTTTTTTTAACATTATATAAAAATATAACATAAATACAGATACAGTTATTATGATACCTAAAAGTCTTCCATTACTTAGCATTTTATCACCTTCAAAAAATTAATATTTATACGTCAATAATTTTTATTTCTTTTAATCCTCGAACTTTTTTCATTTCTTTTATAGTACTCTTTGTTAAATCTGAAGCAACACAAATTTCTTCACCTGTAATTAAATCTTTTACCCATAATTCGTAACTTGTATCTACAGACATCATTCCCGTTGGCTTTTTTATTAAAACATGTTTTACATATGTTTCAAGTTTTTGTTCACTGCTATCAGTTGAATTTAGCATTTCTTTCTTGCCTTCTTTACTATTTAATTCAGTACCATAAGAACATATAGGGCACATTTTAAAATATGTTTTCTTAATTGGAATTATTGGTAAATAATCTATGTGAAACCACTTGTTATTCTTTACATAAGCACTCTTATATATTTTATGACAATGTGGACACTCTTCTTTTTCTCCATAATACCCTTCAAATTTTGTAAAACAGCGAGTTCCATATAATATTAGACCCATTTTCATTCCCCTCCTCTTTGACCAATATACTTACTATTTTAGCATATAAAATCATTATTTTCTAGCTTTTTTATTTATAGTATATTAAGCTAATTTTTAGGATAATTTTTAGGTATATTACTATATAAGTATTTTGTATTATCATATGTTGATAGAACCATTTAAACTATAATATAATAATTATAAAATAAAAGTATTAAGAAAATTCCACTATTATACAAAAGATAGTTGAAGTCTATTAGCATCTTTACTAATATCTTTTTTATTTTTAAATTGACGAACAAAGAAAATACACATATAATATCATTAAAGAAAAGAGGAAATACTATGAGACTTAAGAGATTAAATATTAAAAAGATTAACCTAAATGATATTGATAAAAACTATTCAGGTCAAGATATTTTAATGAAATTAGGAGAACTTTATCAATATGAAAGTGGTATTTATGGATATGGGAATCTTTGGACTAAATTAGAAAGAATTGTTGAAAATATTATTATTGAAGAATTAGATAAAGTAGGTTGTATTCAAGTAGAGTTTCCTAAACTACAACCAAAAAAGATTTGGGAACAATCTAATAGATGGGATATGTATACTAAAGAAGGCGATATTATGTTTACACTAGATAATAATATAGGAGAATATGGCCTTGCTCCAACAGCAGAAGAGTGTGCAACTCTATTTGGTGCCAACAGACTTCATTCATATAAAAATTTACCTGCCATATATTATCAAATAGGAGAGAAGTTTAGAAAAGAAATAAGAACTAGAGGTTATCTTTTTAGACCAAGGACTTTTGTTATGATGGATGCTTATTCTTTTGATAAGAATGAAGAAGATATGAAAAAAACATATAACTTAATGCATGAAGCTTATCTAAATATCTTTAAAAGACTAGGTATAAAAATTATGCCTACAGTAAGTGATAATGGTGTAATAGGTGGAAGTGTCGCCGAAGAGTTTCAAGCAGCAACTAAACTTGGAGAAGATACTGTCCTTTATGATGAAGAACAAAATCTAGGTATTAATAAAGAAGTGTTAGAATTTGATAATAAAGATGAATATTTAAATCAATTAAATATTACTGATACAAGTAAATTGAAAGAATATCAAGCAGTAGAGTTAGGTAATAACTTCCAGTTAGGAACAAAATATTCAGAAAGTATGAAGTTATTCTATACTGACGAAAATGGTAACAATAAGCCTTACTATATGGGATGTTATGGAATAGGACTAGGCAGAATAATCGCCTGTATAATAGAAAATAATGTTATTAGAAAAGATGATAAAGTTAAAGGTTTCGCTCTACCTTATAAAATCGCTCCTTATAAAGTACAAATTATCTATAATGAAAACAATAAAGATAAAGCAGAAAAACTTTATAAAGAATTAACAGATAATAATATTAATGCAATTATTGATGATAGAGAAAACCTAACAATTGGTAATAGAATTAATGATGTATATGTCTTAGGTACTCCTAAAATGATTATATTAGGAAATAAATTTGACGGAGAAAACTATTCTATTGAAGATATAAAAGATAATTCTACTGATACAGTTAAGGTATCTGAAATAGTTGATTATTTTAAGAATTTATAAAAGACTCGTGACTCGAGTCTTTTACTATTTAAACAATATTTTTCTAAGTGACTTAGAAATATCATCTTTAGTTTCGCATTCCACATAAATTCCATCATCATTAATTATAGTCGCGTAATGTTTCCCATGGCCAATTCTAGACAAGTCATTAGCAACAATATAGTCTGCATTATTCTTTTTCCTTAATTTAGAGGCAACATTAATTAGCTCCTCTTTAGAAACCCCATCTAGTAACTTAAAACCAATTAATTTTATATTTGGATCAAACTCTTTAATGCTACTAATAACTTTAGGAGTAAGTCCTAACTTAACCATTAAATTATCTTGATAAGAAGATATCTTATGGGTATTATCAGTTATCATATCAGGATTTTTTATAACATCTAAAATAGTGTTTTCTAACTCTTCTCTATTTAATCCTTTATCATATATTTTGCTAGCAATCAAAGAAGCAAGTTGTTCTCCAGTAATAGCGTATTCTCCATAATAATCACCAACTGCGGCAGAATGTACTACTCCATAAATATCATTATTAGTAATAATATCTTTTAAAGCCTTAAGCAAATCTAAAGCAGATTCTATCTGAACAAGTTCAAGTTTTTCACTTTTTGTTTTAGGCTTATAAGCAAGTTTAGGTGATATATAGTATAATTTACCTAACCCATCTTCTTTCAATAATTCATCCGCTACTATCGCTCCTAAAGCTCCTGTAGACATATTAGTAATTTTCATCACAGCATCTATCCTCTCATTAGTAGGACCGCTTGTTATAATTATATTTTTTTTATTATTCATATCTCTTCCTCCTCAATTGCATTATACTTAAAAACATGATATAAGTATAATATATATTATTTATATTAAATATAAGGAGAAATTATATGAACATTAATTATGAATTATATAAGGTATTTTATGAAGTAGTTATAAATGGGAGTATTTCTAAAGCAAGTGAATCTATGTATATATCTCAACCTGCTGTTACTCAGTCTATTAAGAATTTAGAAGAAAAGCTTGGGGGCAAACTTTTAATAAGGACAAAGAAAGGTATAGTTTTAACAGAAGAAGGTAAAGTATTATTCGATTATGTTAAAAAAGGAGTGGAATCATTTAAAAATGGTGAAAATGCTTTCTTAAACTATCTAAACCTAGATAGTGGTTCAATTAGAATAGGAGCAAGTACTACTATAACTAGAAATATACTCATGCCATATCTTGAAAAGTTTCATAAAAAATATCCTAAAGTAGACATTAAAATAACAAATGATTTAACTTATAATCTTGTAACAGCTTTAAGAAATGGTGATTTAGACTTATTAGTTGTAAATCTACCTATGGAAGAGAATAAAGATTTAAAAATTATTCCAATCTGTGAAGTACATGATATTTTTGTAGGTAATAAAGATTATTATAATAAGACCAAAGGAAATATAAGAATAGAAGAGTTATTTAACTATCCCTTAATTACCCAAAAAGAACCTAGTAATACAAGAACTTTCTTAAATAAATATTTAAAAAGTAATAATGTTTCTACTAACATTCCTAATGAGATAGTTAGTTATAGTCTTATTATGGATTTTGTTAAAGCAGGTTTTGGTATTGGCTATGCCACTAAAGAGTTTATAGAAGATGACTTAAAAGAAAAAAGATTATATGAAATTAAAGTAACCCCTAAAGTTCCAAAAAGAGAAGTTGGTATTGTTACATTAAGTAAAAGCATACCTAATTATAGTGCGAAAAAGTTAATCGAATTAATGCAAGACAAATAATGTATGTTATACTAATAAAAAGGAGTATGTAAACAATGTTTGAAATAAATAAAACAGAAGATACAAACGGTTATGATAAGTTTAAGATAACAACTGATGATGGAAGTTTTGATATAATGTTTGGAGGTACCCTAGATTTATACTGGTCTTATTGGCCCAAAGAAACAATTAATAATTGGCCTATATCGAAAACTTTTAATATTACCAAAGAAAATTATTTTCTATATCAAAAAGTAGACGAGCTATATACAAGAATTAAACAACAAAGACCTTATAAAAAAATAGATAAAGATGAATATTTGTCATTTTTAGAAGAATTAGACTTAGAAAATATAAATAATCTAGAAAAAGAAGACTATGCTTATGAACTATTATTTCAAAACGGTATTATTAAATGGTATTCAGATGATATGCCTTTAGAAAATGCTAGTAGAGTAGAGATAAAAAAATTAGAAGAAACTTATACTGTAACCTTTTTTCAAGGTAAAGAAGAATATGATTTTCAAACCTTTTCAGTTCGCTTTAGAAATAGTGGAAGTAGATATAATCCCTATAACTTTGCATTTATGAATATGTATAATAGTTTAAGTGAATATGACCCTAACTATCATCAAATTCATATAGAAGAATATTTATATAGTAAAAAATTACAAAAGCTAAAAAATAAGGAGCCAAATTAGGCTCCTAAATCTATATATATGAGGATCTTCACACTTAACAGTGAACCTTCCTCATTAATACTATATGCAAGTTTATTATAAATATACAAACTATTTTTTATAAAATAAAAGAAATCTATTCAATAAAGTAGATTTCTTTTTACATAATTAAATAATAGAATTTAACAATTAAACTTGTTTTTTATAAAATATAGAATGTAAAACTAAACATACAATACCTATCCATAATAGATAAAATCCAATACCAAAGTCTAAATATCCAGAAGCATCTCCATAATCTACAAACATATAAATTATAAAAGCTGCACAAAGAATAGTTGGGATAATAGATAATTTAGGATTGTTTGCTTTCTCAATTAACTTTCCTAATAAACTATTATAAAGTTGTGGAATATATTTTTTAATATAATCTGAAAAAATAAATAATGCATTTGCTAATATTAAAATAAATACAATTTTTCCTTCCCAATATCCCCATAGTGATATTGAATCAGAGTATCCTAATAATGAAAGTGTATAATATGGTAAAAATACCCCTAATAATAATGAAACAAGTCCAATTATTGCTAAAATTCTTTTATTTTTTATTATTTCCATTATTTTTCCGAAATCCATAATTACCTCCAATTTCTTCAGTTAAAGTATTAATCATTAACTCTGTTAAGTTTTGCCCACTAACAAAAGTATTATTAGCATCTTCAATTTTTGAATTAGAAAGTCCTTTTCTAGATTTTACAAATTTATCTACTTTACGAATATTCTCCATATTCCTTTTGGTTTCTATTTCATGTTTGTGTCGTGCCCCTTTATTTCTATATTTATTGTAATTAACAAAGAAAAATATAAAACCAAAAGATAAAGATATCCAAGTATAATCAAATTCAATGCTAACAGTAGCAAATAGGCAAATAATTTCTATTAGGATAGAAAATCCTAATAATTTACTCATATTTATAGGAATACTTCCCATAGTTTCTTTAGTTCTAGCATTAACTGCTACATAATGTAATAATTTCTTACCCTCATTAACTTCCTGGTAGCTATAAAGCCATACTGGTAAATATGCTGCCTTCCATTGTTGACCTTTAACAGTCATATTTTGATTAGACCATGATACGCCTCTATCATAAAACTCTAAAGTTTCATTGGCAGCAAATCTAGCGATATCTTTAGATTGATTTTCAACCAACGATTTTAACTGTTCTATATTAGTATCTCTTTTTTCTGATGTATAGCCTCGTAAATAGTTGGCATTCCATTTAACAGAATTCTCAATGTCAAAAGGCATGATTGCATTTATAACATTTGTAGTTTTATCATTAGAATTTTTATTTAATTTATCAGAGCTAGACTCTATTGTCAATCCTTCAATAGTTAAATCAAATTCTCTTTCTACATCATATAAATCAGCATCATAATATACATGAGTATTTTTTCCCCTCTGCTTTGTATACTTCCTAACTAGATGTTCACCTTTACCTACTAAGTTCGAATGAGCATTAACATCAACAACCATATAAGGGAAATAAACTCCCATTATATTATTGGTCGTAAATTCTTCTTTAAATTTAGGATGAGAAAAGAATTTTCTTTTTTCGACAAATTTTTTAATTTCAGCCTCAGCATCCTCTTTTTTTACTGAAAAAGGTAATACAACATCAGGAACACTACCATTTGGAATTTGTTGATTAATAGATAGAGTATTTCTACACCAATGACATCTGGCTTGAGCAGATGATGTTGTATCTATAACTACTTCAGCATTACAACTACTACATTTTAGTGTTAAAATATCATCACTATCATCAGCAATATCTTGAGCACCAGATCCAATTACTTGACCTTCTAACTTACTAATATCCGTTTCTAAACCACTAACTTTTATTATCTCAAATTCATGCCTACAAAAATTACATCTTAATTTTCCGTTATTAATATTAATAGAAATATCAGTAGAACCACATTTTGGACACTTATCTTGTCCATTTTTAGCATTACCATCTGTATCTACAATTTTTATATCTTCTTCTAATACAGCGTTATTATCTACCATACTTCTATAATCCTAATAATTGAGCCTTAACTTTATCGTAATCTTCTTGTGATATTGCTCCCGCATCAAGAAGTTTTTTCATTTCTAACAATTTTGTGGTTACATCTGTTTGTGTAGAGTTCTGTGTCTGTTGAGGCTGTACGCCCTCATTAGATGTTTGTTGTGCAAATGAAGGTTGATAAGGTGATGCAGTTGGTTGTTGCTGCATAGTACCCATCATACCTCCAGCCGATTGCATTCCCATACCCATGAAAGCCATACCAGCACCAGAACCATTTTCTCCAGCTGCTTGTATTCCACGAGCTGCTGCTTGTTGCATAAAGGCATTTCCACGAGAACCAGATAAAGCATCTGCTTTTTGAACATCTTGTAATAACTTTTTAGTATTTTCATCATATTCGATAGCCAAAATAGCAGTTTTAACTATTTCAAGACCACGATCACTTTTCCATTGATAAGCATCTTCAACTGCTTGAGCCATCGCTTGTGCAAACCCAATTTGGTCCCCTTGTATTTTAGAAATACGATTACCTTTACTAGGGTCATTGGTATAATTTGAAAAAGCTGCTGATAAAGTACCTACAACTTCATTAAATAGTTGCGTACCAGCCTCATTATCCATGTCAGCAAAATCAAAAACAGGAGCATCAGCTTGTAAATATTTCTGAGGAACAAAGTTTTTAACAAATAAAAGTGGATCAACAATTTTTAGGGTATAAGTTCCTCTGGTCACACATCCAACTTGTGTTCCGAAGTAAGCATCATCCCAGTATATTTCTGATTGTGTTCCAAATTTATTATTAGGAATTTCTTTTAAATTAACATAAAAAGCTAGTTGTTGAGATCCTGGTTGACCACCAAATTTAAATCTTTCCCATGTTTGTTTAATGGTCTGAGCAAAAATACCATCACCAGCAAACATAGACTGAGAATTAGGATCATCAGAATTATAAATAAAACCACCAGCTTCAGCAATAATTCCAGTAATTCCTCCATCTTGAACAGTTATTAAAGCAGTTCCTTCAGGAACTATTATTTTACTTCCATTACTGATAATATTTTCGCTTCCTTTAGTGTTTTCACCACGTCCTGCATTTTCACCTTGATGTACTGCTTGAAAAACTGCAGCTGTTCCAGGAACATCTTGTCTTGGCATATAAAAATCTTTCCATTGATCTGCAAAAGTTCCACCTAAAGCTCCAGTAAAAGCTTTAATAAATCCCATTTTTTCACCTCTCTTTTAATATTTTTTGAATAGTACTAATTATTTAAATGAATTTATTGCCAATAATAACTACCATTCTAATAAATTATAATATAATTAACTCAATATAATCAACAATTTTGTTAACAAAATAGATAATATATTTTTTTGATTTCTTTCAAGAATATTAATAAGTATGTACGTTAAAGTTTTATTAAAATTCCAAAAAATTGCCCATTTTTTAAAAAATGTTAGTATATCTACCAAGGAGTTGAAGTATATGAAAATAAATTTAGGAATGTTTGCTTTTGAAGTTACAAGAAGATGTATCTATCACTAGTAATATTAATTTTATTACTAATGGTCTTATCTATAGTGACAAAATAATAAATGCTTTAGAGAAATTAATGAAATATTTAAAAACGAAAGAAAATTGTAAAGATACAAGATTAGTCTTTGAAATATCTAATGACCAGTTTCATAAAGTCCAAGTAAAGAAGTATTAGATAAATATAGAAAGTTATCATATATTGATAAAAGTTTCTTTGAACAAAGAGAAATACCTAAAGAAAAAATATTAAATGATGGTAGAGCTAAAGAAAATGGATTAGGTGGTAACAGAACATATAAGAATTATCTATCTCCTATAGATATAAAATTGGATAGGGATAAACTTACAATTAAAAACGAATTAATAATAGCATCTAATGGTAATGTAACATCAACAGTAGGTGGACCTTATAAAGATGAAGATGAAAACACTTGGGGTAATTTAAATGAAGAAGATTTTTCTAAAATTATAATCGATAAAATGAAGTCTATTGTCTAGTTTAGACTTCTTTTTTCTTTTAATAATTGTTATAAAAATAAATATCTTGTATAATACTAATAAAGAGAGTTGGTAAGAATGAATAAAAATGAATTAATGAGAGAATTAACAAATGAAAAAGAAGAAATACTAAGTTTATGGAGGTCACTTTGACACTGATAAAAAACTTAAGGAACAAGAAGAGTTAGAAAAAGAAACAACTAAAGAAGATTTTTGGAGTGACCCTAGTAAAGCAGAGACCATTATAAGTGAGGTAAAGAGTTTAAAGGATCAAACTTCAAGATTAATAGATTTAAAGAAGAAGATATTTGACTTTATAGAATTATTAGAAATGTTAGATGAAAATAGTGATGCGGAACTTTTAAAATCTCTTGAAGAAGATAATAAAACTATAAAAGAAGCTTTAAAGATTTTAAGTATCTATCTACTATTTAATAAACCATATGATAAAAATAACTGTATCGTTGAAATACATCCAGGAGCAGGAGGGACAGAATCTTGTGACTGGGCTAATATGCTTTATAGAATGTATACAAGATACTGTGAAAAAAAGAACTTTAAAATAGAACTACTTGACTATCAAGCAGGTGAAGAAGCAGGAATAAAGAGTGTTTCTTTTAAAGTAAAAGGAGAATATGCTTATGGCTACTTAAAAAATGAAAAAGGTGTTCATCGTCTAGTTAGATTATCACCATTTGATTCATCTAATCGTCGTCATACTTCCTTTGCAAGTATTGATGTAACTCCAGAAATATCTAGAGATATTAAAATAGATATAAATGAAAAAGATTTAAAAATAGATGTCTATCGTTCAACAGGTGCTGGAGGACAAGGAGTAAATACCACAGATAGTGCTGTTCGTATCACTCACTTACCTACAAAAATAGTTGTAACTTGTCAAAATGAAAGAAGTCAAATTCAAAATAAAGAAACAGCTTTACAAGTGTTAAAGAGTAAATTATATGTATTAGAAGAACAAAAAAAGGAACAAGAACTTGCTAAAGAAAAAGGAATACAATCTAATATAGATTTCGGCAGTCAAATAAGAAGCTATATTTTACATCCATATTCGTTAGTTAAAGATCATCGTACTAGTTACGAAACTAGTAACACTAAAGAAGTATTAGATGGAGAAATAGATAATTTTATTGAATGCAGTCTAAAAGGAGGCCTAAATGAAAGAAGCGATAAAGCATAAGATAAAAATTAAAGAATTAATAGAATTCATTATAGGCTGTTTTTTTGTCGCTTTGGCCTTCAATCTCTTTATGTCACCTAACAACTTAGTAGCAGGAGGTGTAAGCGGGTTTTCTTTGATATTAAAGCACTTTTTTGGACTTAATCCTTCAACAATTATATCAGTCGCTAACATTCTTCTAATTATATTATCATTTGTAGTTTTAGGAAAAGAAAAGACTAAAATGACTATTATGGGATCAATTCTTTTTCCTGTCTTTGTAAGTTTAACAGAACACTTATCTACTTATATAAGCTTTAAAGAAAGTGAAATGATTTTAATCGCTATCTTTGGAGGTGCATTGCAAGGACTAGGAGCAGGGTTAATATTTAGAGCAGGTTATTCAACAGGGGGTACAGATATACTAAATATGATAGTATCTAAAATATTTAAAATTAGTCTTGGAAATAGCATGTTCTTTACAGATGGGTTAATTATTCTAATAGGAGCCTTTGTTTTTGGATTTAATCATTTAATGTATTCACTTATAATTCTCTACCTAATATCTACCCTAACAGATAAAGTAGTTTTAGGAATATCCGATTCTAAAGCATTCTATATTATTACTAACAAAGAAAAAGAAGTTAAAGATTTTGTAATAAATGAACTTAAACATGGTGTAACAGAGTTCAATGCAGTTGGAGGATACAATAGTGAAAATCAAACAGTTTTAATGAGTGTAGTTCCTACAAGAGAATATTACAGATTAAAAGAAGGAATTCATAAAATAGATAGAAATGCTTTCTTTGTCGTTATGGATTCTTATGAAGTAAAAGGTGGTGCTTAAAAATGCCTAAATTATTAAAAATTGATAAAACTAAATTATGGTATAGATATGGAGTTTTAATATTTAGTCTTTTTATTGCCGCTTTAGTATTTAATCTTTTATTATATCCTACAAATCTAGTAACAGGAGGCATGAATGGAGTAGCTATCATTTTAAATCATATCTTTAATATTTCTCCATCACTAATTATATTGATAGGATCTCTTATTTTGTTAGGTCTAAGTTATTTATTTCTTGGATTAAATCAAACAACAGGATCTATAGTAGCAACAATAGTTTATCCTTTGTTTGTATCCCTAACAGAACCTATAGCAAGATATATAGTTATAGATACATCAGATATAATATTAATAAGTATTTTAATAGGTATACTTCTAGGAATAACAAATGGTCTAATGTACAAAGTTGGTTTTAGTAATGGCGGACTTAATATAATTAGTCAAATAGTCTATAAATACTTTCATATTTCATTAGGTAAAACTACTATGGTAATTAATTTTATAGTCGTTATAATTGGTGGAGGTTACTTTGGATTTAATATGATGCTATATGCCTTTATAATAATATATATAAGTGGAGTTGTAATAGATAAAGTAATATTAGGAATATCTAACAATAAAGCCTTTTATATAACAACAAGTAAAGAAGATGAAGTAAAAGAATATTTGATTAAAACATTACACCATACAGTTACAATCTTTGATGTTAAAGGAGGTTTCTTGAAAAAGAAAAGAAGAGTACTATTAGCAGTTGTCCCAACAAGAGATTATTTCAGATTAAAAGAAGGTATTAAGCAAATAGATCCAAAATCATTTTTTGTTGTAACAGATGCATATGAAGTAAAAGGAGGAAAATAAATAACCTTCTTTTTTTGACTTTAAACTGTAAAGTTACCAATAATTGCTATATACACAATTTGTCGAAATGTGTTATACTATTATATGAATAGGATGATGTAGATGGATTTAATTAAAGTTAGAAATGTGAATAAACAATATAAAAATGGTGTAACAGCTATCTATGACTTAAGCCTTAATATAAAAAAAGGTTCTTTTGTCTTTGTAATTGGTGGTTCTGGTTCTGGAAAAAGTACCTTTATTAAGATGCTATATCGAGAAGAAAAACCAACTAGCGGAGAAATATTTGTAGGTGGTATTAATGTTGCTAAACTTAGAAATTCTAAAGTTTATAAGTTAAGAAGAAAACTAGGTATAGTTTTTCAAGATTATCGTTTGCTCCCTAAACTAACAGTCTATGAAAATGTAGCCTTTACAATGGAATCTCTTGGAGCTACTAAAGGAGAGACAAGAAAGAAAGTTTTAAAAGCTTTAGAGTTAGTAGGTCTTAAAGCAAAAATTCATAATTATCCGGATCAATTATCAGGAGGAGAGCAGCAACGTGTGGCTATTGCAAGAGCAATAGTTAATGAACCTAAAATATTACTTTGCGATGAGCCAACAGGAAATCTTGATCCAGAACGTAGTATGGAAATAGTTAAAGTGCTAGAAGAAATTAATAAAACATGTGGCACTACTATTATCATGGCCACTCACGATAAAGAAATAGTTAACAAACTACAAAAAGAGGTAGTATTACTAAAAGATGGAAGATTAATTAAACATCTTGAGAAAGGGGGCTATGAAGAATGAAATTTTTTAGAATGTTAAGAAGAAGCATAAGAGATGCTTTTAAAAGTGTTTTTAGAAACTTTAGTCTTTCTCTAGCTTCAATTTCATGCATTACTATTACACTAATAATAGTTGCCATCTCAATACTTATTAGTTTCAATGTCCAAAACTTTACCAAAGAAATGGAAAAAGACCTAACGATAGTTATCTTTTTAGATTCTGACACAACAGAAGAGGAAATAACAGAGATAAGAGAAAAATTAGAGAAGATGAGTAATATAGAATCTATGACATATCAAAGCAAATCTGCTATAAAAGAAGAGATGAGCAAAGAAAATGTAATTTTTAATGAGGTTATGAGTAGTTGGGATGATGAAGATAATCCTTTAAAAGATACTTTTCAAGTAAAAGTAAAAGAAGTAGAAAAGATATCAAACACTGCTAAGAGAATAGAAAAAATAGATAAAGTTAGTAGTGTCAAATATGGAGAAGGTATGGTAGATAATTTAATTTCTGCCTTTGAAGCTGCTAAAAAAGTATCATATGGAATGGTAATTGCTTTAATTTTAGTAACTGTATTTCTAATCATCAATACAATTAAATTAACAATCTTTTCAAGAAAAAGAGAAATATCTATTATGAGACTAGTAGGTGCATCTAATTTTACTATCAAAACACCATTTATAATAGAGGGAATGGTTTTAGGACTTTTTGGTTCGATTATTCCAATATTAATCGTATGCTTTGGCTATATTGCTTTATATAATCATTTTGATGGATATTTATATAGTAGAATGATTACCTTAATAGAACCAGAACCATTTATTTATATGGTATCAGTAATTGTTTTAGTAATAGGTATAATTGTAGGAATGATAGGTTCAGCTTCAGCTGTTAGAAAATATTTAAAGATATAAGAATGAAAAGAGGTGTTGCAATGAGAAAGATAAGTTGTGTTTTATTAATTACTCTATTAACAGTATTTTTAATACCCGTTAATACTAATGCTAAAACATTAAAAGAATTAGAAAACGAGGTAAACAACTTTACAGCAGATTTAGAAAATAAAAATAATCAAATTGCTGCAAATGATGCCGAAGTGGCAGAAATTAATAAAAAAATAGCTGATATTGAAAAACAAATAAGTGATATAGAAAATGAAACTAAAATTTTACAACAAGAAATAGAAGAATCAAATGTTGAAATTGCTAAGAAAAGTGAAGAAAGTAAATCATTATTTCAATATCTACAAGTTAGTAATGGTGAAAATGCTTATTTAGAATATATTTTTGGAGCAACCAATGTTACAGATATGGTTTACAGAATGGCAATAGTTGAACAATTAACAGAATATAATGAAAAAGTTATGGATGAACTTACACAACTAATCGAAGAAAATAAACAAAGAAAAGAAGATCTAGCTAAAAAAAATACAGAATTAGAAAAATTAACAGTTGAATTAGAAGCAGAACAGGAAAAAATTAATGCTGAAAGTGCTGCAATTAGGGATGCAATGCCTAGTGTACAACAACAGTTAGATGCAGCAAATAAACAATTAGCTTACTATAAAAAATTAGGATGTGGAGAAAATGAAGATATAACTGCTTGTGAAATAAGAGTAAATGGAAATTCAGTCCCATCTGCAACAGGATTTTATAGACCAATGATAAGTGGATATGTTACTCAAAATTGGATGAATGCAGGACATTTAGGAATAGATTTATCAAATACTAATAAAACTATCGAAATTTATCCAGTAGCAAGTGGGGTAGTTTTTGCAAAATACTACGATACTTATGGAGCATTAGTATTAAAGATAAGACATAATGTTAATGGTAAATATATTTATTCAACATATGCCCATTTGTCAGCATGGTATGTAAACGTTGGAGATGTTGTAACACCAAATACTTTAATTGGTAAGATGGGCAATACAGGATACTCTTTTGGAGCACACCTACACCTTGAACTTACAACATGTGATTGGCATGCTGGAGGTGGATGTACTTGGGCAACATACCAAAAAAGCACAATTAATCCAAGGCAATATATAGGATTTCCATCAGGATTAAGAGTTTGGTGGAATGGCAGATAATTATAGCATAGGACGTGTCCTATGCTTTTAATATAAATGAATAAATATCATGTTTTATCTATATTCATATTATATCAATTAATAGTTAAGTAAAAAATAGTGTGATAATATCTTAATTTAAAGTTAGTATAAATAAAGAGGCATAAGCCTCTTTTAAATTATTAAAAAGGACAAGAGACTACTAGCGTAAGTTTCTTGTTTTATTGTAAAATAAGTGTTAGAATAAGTTACTAAGTTTGATAAGTGTTATATAGTAAATTTGTGGCCAAAAGACGTTTTTATTCGTTTTCTAGCAAAAATAATACTAAACTATGAATAAATAAAAACAACTTTATATTAGTAAAAAGGAGGAAAATTATGTTTAAATTAGTATCAAAATTCAAGCCAAGCGGAGATCAACCAAAAGCTATAAAAGAATTAGTAGAAGGAATAAAAAAAGGTAAAAAAGAACAAGTTTTATTAGGGGCTACAGGAACAGGTAAGACTTTTACTATGGCTAATGTTATCGAGGAAATTAATAAACCAACACTTATTCTTGCCCATAATAAAACTCTAGCAGGACAACTCTATTCAGAAATGAAAGAATTGTTCCCCGAGAATAATGTAGAGTACTTTGTTAGTTATTACGACTATTATCAACCAGAAGCCTATGTTCCCAGCACTGATACTTATATAGAAAAAGACTCTTCTATAAATGATGAAATAGATGAACTTCGTCATGCTGCCACATCTGCATTGCTATCATCAAAGGATACTATTGTTGTTGCCAGTGTATCTTGTATCTATGGTATTGGAGAAGTTGAAGAATATAAAAATAAAATGCTAACACTAAGAGTAGGCGAAGAAATAGAGAGAAATGAAGTTTTAGTAAAACTTGTGGAAATGCAGTATGCAAGAAATGATTTGGATTTTCATCGTGGTACTTTTAGAGTAAGAGGAGATGTGTTAGAAATAATACCTACTAATCAAAATCAAACGGGTTACAGAATAGAGTTTTTTGGTAGTGAAATAGATAGAATTAGCGAAATAGATGTCTTAACTGGAACCGTAATATCTAATAAGAAAAATATTAGTATTTTCCCTGCTAGTCACTTTGTTATTGGTGATGAAAAACTTAAAGTTGCTATTAAAAGGATAAAAAAAGAGTTAGAGGACCGTTTAGAAGAACTTAAAAGCCAGAATAAACTTCTTGCTGCCGAACGTCTTGAACAAAGAACTAACTATGATTTAGAAATGCTAGAAGAAACAGGTTTTTGTCATGGTATTGAAAACTATTCTGCTCCTATGGCAGGGCGTAAACCAGGTGAAACTCCTACAACCCTTATGGATTTCTTTGGTGAAGATTATCTTTTAATAGTAGATGAATCTCATGTAACTCTACCTCAAGTAAGAGGAATGTATAATGGAGATAGAGCAAGAAAACAAAATCTAGTTGATTATGGATTTAGATTGCCTAGCGCTCTTGATAACCGTCCTTTAAAATTTGATGAATTTGAAAAGAAGATAAAACAAGCGATATATGTATCTGCCACACCAGGAGATTATGAACTAGAAAAAACTAATGGTAAATTTATTGAACAAATTATTAGACCTACAGGACTACTAGATCCAACTATTGAAGTCAGAAAGACAGAAGGACAAATAGATGATTTAGTAGGAGAAATAAATGAGCGTATTAAGAAAAATGAAAGGATATTAATTACAACCCTAACAATAAGAATGAGTGAAGAATTAACTAACTATTTAAAAGATTTAGATATTAAAGTAGCATATCTTCACACTGAAATAAAAACTTTAGAACGTTTGCAAATAATCCATGATTTAAGATGTGGTATTTATGATGTTGTTGTTGGAATTAACCTTTTACGTGAAGGTATAGATATTCCTGAAGTATCTCTAATCGCTATACTAGACGCTGATAAAGAAGGATTCTTAAGAAGCGAGAGGAGTCTTATCCAGACAATAGGACGTTGTGCAAGAAATGCTAATGGACATGTTATTATGTATGGAGATAATATTACAGACTCTATGGATAAAGCAATTAAAGAGACAAAACGTCGTCGTGAAATTCAAGAAGCTTATAATAAAGAACATGGCATCGTTCCTAAAACAATAGAAAAAGAAATAAGAGAAGTTATTAGTAATGTTGATACAAAAGATGCTACTAAACCTAAAAAGAAACTAACTAAACAAGAAAAGATGTTAGAGATAGAGCGAATTGAAACTGAAATGAAAGAAGCGGCCAAAAATCTTGAATTTGAAAGAGCAATGGAGTTAAGAAATGCTTTGTTTGAAATGAAAAGTGAATAAATAAAATACATAGAAACTATGAAAAAAGAGGAGAAGGTTGAAAGTGAAAGAAGAAAAAAGTTTACTTGCAATAATTAACAAGACTATAGAATTAGATTTAAGTACAGCTAATAAATTATTAGAAGAACTAGAATCAACAACAGATGGATATAAAGCAGAAATAAAATATCTAAAAAATAAGATTAATGAAAAAAAATTATATCAATCATTAACAAAAGATAAAAAAGAAACATATGATAAAGTTATGGAGAAAGGAAGAGAATTTTATCATGCTAATGACTTTTATACAGCAAATGATTGTTATATTTTTGGAATGGATATAATAAACCATCCAATTTTTGATTACTACATTGGGAAAATGTCATATAAAACATGGAAACTAGATGATGCATATTATCATCTGTCTAGATACATAGAACATGGTGGAGAAAAACTATTAAAGGCATTAGTTTATTTAAATGCTATAAATTATATAAATGATAATATTGAAGAAATAAATAAAAATGAGGAAGTTGCTAATAGAATAAAAATAACTTTCGACATAGATTTTAAACCATTTAAGTTAGATAGATATATAGAAGAATCAAGAATTAATAACTTTATTAATAAGAAAGGAAAAACGAAATTAGATGAGTTATTTTTTTATCAGCTTCAAGAACTGAGAAATTTATATAGAAATGGTAAAATATCAATAGCAAATAAAATATTAGAAAATTTAATTAAAGAATCAGAGAATCGTTACCAAACAAAAAAACTACAGAGTTTAGCTAGATCAAAGACTTTATATATAAACCAAGGTAAGTATTCTAAATATTAAAAATTGAAAAGTTATGAAGAAAAGATTTAATCGTATTTATATTGAAATCACAAATAAATGTAATCTCTCTTGCTCATTTTGTAAGAAATCAACTAGATTTTTAAAAGAAATGTCAGTAAAAGAATTTAAAGAAACAATATATAAAGTCAAAGAATATACAGATAATATCTGTCTTCATGTAAAAGGAGAACCTTTACTGCATTCTAATTTAAATGAGATTTTAAACATCTGTGATGACAATAATATAAGTATAAGTCTAACTACTAATGGTACTTTATTAAAAGCTAAAATCAATGATCTAATTAGACATAAATCTATATCTAAAATACATATATCTTTAAATGCTGAGGTAAATAATTTGCAGCATCTCAACGATATATTTAAAGCAGTATCTGATTTTCAACAGGATAAAATAATAATATATAGACTGTGGGCTCAAAAAGAAAATAAATTGGATAAAAAATCTACAGAAATAGTGGAAAAGTTAAAGGAGCATTATCATTTATCAACAGAAACTGTTGAAAAAATTAAAAAAGAGAAAAATACAAAAATAGATATTAACAAATATGTGGATAAAGATTATCTATTTGAATGGCCTACTGTGTCAAATGATAAAACTAATGGTTTTTGTGAAGGATTAAAAAGTCAACTAGCTATACTATCAGATGGAACAGTAACAGCTTGTTGTCTAGATGATGATGGTCTTATCAATTTAGGAAATATCTTTGAAGAAGATTTAAAAGATATATTAGAAAAGGAGAAAACTAAAAAAATTATAGCAGGTTTTAGAGATAATAAATGTGTTGAAAAACTATGTCAAAGCTGTTATTATAAAAATAGATTTAAGAAATGATCTTGTATAAATTAAAAAGAATAACAAATATGGATAAAATAGACCAAGCAAAACTAGTAAATAAATTTAGAAAAATACTTGACTATAAGTATACTTTGTGGTAACTTATGCTTAAGCACTGAGAAGTGTTTTTCTTTTAGAAAAAAATACAAAGGAAGATGTGTATATGGCAAAGAAAAGAGAAGAAACTAAAGAAATTAAAAAAGATTCTTTAAAAGAAGTATCAAAAAAAGAAAACAAGAAGACTTCTTCTAAAGGTAAAAAGAAAGAAAAGGTAAGTGTATTTACCAAAATAGCTAACTTTTTTAGTGGCGTAAAAACAGAATTTAAAAGAGTAAAATGGCCTTCAAAAAAAGAAATGGTTAAATACTCTATCGCTACTATAATATTTATTATTTGTTGCTCATTATTCTTCTATTTAATAGATGTAATATTAGCAGCACTTCACTCATTAGGTAAATAGAAAGGAATTTAATTATGGAAAAACAATGGTATGTCGTTAATACTTATTCAGGACATGAAAAGAAAGTACAAGAAAAACTTTTAATGCGTACTGAATCTATGAATATGCAAGATTATATATTTAGAGTAATTGTTCCAGAACAAGAAGAAACTGAAATAAAAGATGGAGTAAAAAAGACAAAAGTAAAAAAACTATTCCCAGGTTATATTCTAGTTGAAATGATTATGACAGATGAAGCTTGGTATATAGTTCGTAATACTCCAGGTGTTACAGGATTTATCGGATCAAGTGGTAAAGGTGCTAAACCTACTCCATTACAACCAAGTGAAGTAGATCATATACTTAAAAATATGGGTATTAGCAGAATCGATATTGATAAGGAATTACAATCTGGCACTAAAGTAAAAATTGTAGATGGACCATTTACAGGAATGTATGGAGTTATTGAAGAAATTGACAGTGCTAATGAGAAAATTGTTCTTAATGTTGACTTATTTGGACAAGAAACGCAAGTTGAAGTCGAATTAACTCAAATAGAAAAAGCATAAAAGTCTTGTCAAACAAGAAAAACTATGCTATTATTTAGGGGCTATATTAATTTTATATAGATTAATATTAGTGGGAAGCAAAAAGTGCATTAAATGCAAAATATTATGATTAAAAAATCTTGATATTTGGAAAGCTATTATAACCACTCGCGAAAACGAGTAAGAAAGGATGTGTTTTTCGTGGCAAAGAAAGAAGTTGTAAAGAAAATAAAGTTACAAATACCTGCAGGAAAAGCAACACCTGCTCCACCAGTTGGAACAGTTTTAGGACCTGCCGGAATTAACCTACAAGAGTTTTGTACTAAATATAATGATGCAACTAGAGATAAGATGGGAGATATTTTACCAGTTGAAATTTCTATTTATGAAGATAGAAGCTTTGACTTTATAATTAAAACTCCACCAGTTCCATTCTTAATTAAGAAGTATGCAAAAATCAATAAAGGTTCAACTAAAGGAAAGAATGAAACAGTTGCAACACTTACAGATGCTCAAGTAACAGAAATAGCTGAAATTAAATTGCCAGATTTAAACTGCTATGATATAGAAGCAGCTAAGAAGACAGTAATTGGAACAGCTAAAAACATGGGTGTTGCCGTAGAAGAAAGTAAATAATAAATTAAACATATAGGTTATACCTATGTGGGAGGATGTAACACTAATTGCTTACCCGAATAACCACATAAGGAGGAAAAATAATGAAAAGAAGAAGTAGAAAATATAGTGAAGCTGCTACTAAAGTAGAAAAGAATAAACTATATACTAAAGAAGAAGCAGTAAAATTAGTTAAAGAAACTAGTATTACTAAATTTGATTCTTCAGTAGAAGTTGCAATGAACTTAAATCTTGATACTAAAAAAGCAGATCAACAATTACGTGGTGCTATTGTTCTACCTAAAGGAACAGGTAAAACAAACCGTGTTTTAGTAATTGCAAAAGGAGATAATGCTAAAGCTGCTGAAACTGCTGGAGCAGACTACGTTGGAGATCAAGATTACTTAGATAAAATTGCTAATGAAAATTGGTTTGAATTTGATACTATGATTGCAACTCCAGATATGATGCCTTTACTTGGTAAGTTAGGACGTATCCTTGGACCAAAAGGATTAATGCCTAATCCTAAAACAGGAACAGTAACAACAGATGTTGCTAAAGCTGTATCAGATGCTAAAGCAGGGCGTGTTGAATACCGTACTGATAGTTTTGGTAATATCCATACTATAATTGGTAAAGTATCATTTACTGAAGAAGATTTAATAGAGAATCTAAATGCTGTAGTTAGTCAAATTGTGAAAATAAAACCTGCTACAGTAAAAGGAGACTATATTAAAAACATATCTATTTCATCTACTATGGGTCCTGGAATTAAAATTCAAATTAATTCTTTTGACAAATAGAAGATTATAGAATATAATAAGTGAGAAATCAGTTAATCAGTACCCAAGACAGTAGGTAAAAAAGTAAATCCTACCGAGGACTATTTTTATAAATAAAAGTTCTTGGGGTAATTCTCAGGAGCTTTTAAATTTAAAGGGAACTATAAACTGACTAAAAAATAGGAGGGAAAAATGGCTAATCAAAAAATCTTAGCAAAGAAGCAAGAAGTTATTGATGAAATTAAAGATAATGTTA
Source organism: uncultured Bacilli bacterium (assembly GCA_944363735.1). Lineage (GTDB taxonomy): Bacteria > Bacillota_I > Bacilli_A > RF39 > UBA660 > Onthousia. Next base: position 91,357 of record CALVVB010000001.1, read on the forward strand.
ATAATAATGCTACTTTTGTATTATTTGATTATCGTGGTCTAACTGATGCAGAGATTAAAGAGCTAAGACGTGCCCTAAGAGATGCAGGAGCCTCTTATAAAGTATATAAAAATACTTTAATGGCTAGAGCTTTCAATGATTTAAACATTGATGTTAAAGAAGCTTTAGAAGGACCAAGTGCATTTGCTTATAGTACAGATCAAATAGCTCCAATCAAAGTATTATCTGATTTTGCTAAAGATCATGAAGCATTAACTTTAAAGATTGGTTATGTTGATGGAGAAGTTGCAGATCAAGCTAAACTTACAGAATATGCAAAGATTCCATCAAGAGAAGGCTTACTTACTATGCTTGCAGGTGGTATGATAGGACTTGTTCGCGACCTATCTATCTGCTTAAATTTATATAGTGAACAAAAAGAAGAAAATTAAAATATAGGAGGAAAATAAAATGGCAAAAATAACAAAAGAAGAATTTATTAGCTCATTAAAAGAAATGAATCTTTTAGAAATTAAAGAATTAGTAGATGCAATGAAAGAAGAATTTGGTGTAGACCCATCAGCTGTTGCAGTTGCTGCTCCAGGAGCTGCAGGTGCAGGAGAAGATGCTGCTCCATCTACAGTTACAGTATCAATTACTGATGCTGGAGCTGCTAAAGTTGCAGTAATCAAAGTAGTTCGTGAAATTACTGGACTAGGATTAAAAGAATCTAAAGATTTAGTTGATAATGCAGGTTCTGCTGTTAAAGAAAATATTTCTGTTGAAGAAGCTAATGAAATCAAAGCTAAATTAGAAGAAGCTGGTGCTACAGTAGAAGTTAAGTAATTAGCTTCTTTTTTTTGCAATTTTATCTACTTTTGTTTTAAACTTATCATAAGGAAGGTGAAAGTAATGGAAAATAAGAAGAGTAAAACGGGGTTACATGTTTTTGTAGGAATATTATTAGGAATAATAATTTGTGGAGGTGTAGTCTTTGCAACATATAGTCTAGGTTATTTAACATTTGGTTCTCAAGAAGAACCTACTGAAGTTGAAAGCAATAATGAAAGTAATGATGAAACAACAGATGAAGATACAAGTGCTAATTCACTAGATTTTGATACTAGTAAAGTTGTTAATGGTAACGAAACTCAATATTATCTAACTAATTATAATAGTACGATTAATATAAGGCTAGACGAAACAAGACAAATAGTAACATTAAATTATAATAGAAAAATTTTATCTGATACATATGGATTAAATTGGGATACCACAGGTATGGACGAGTATACATATGAAGATAAGCAATTAACTTTTGATAAGAATATAAAAGATATTTTTTATGGTGGTGTAGGACAAGATGCATCAGGAGATATTATTCTATTTTTAATGGATGATGGAACTGTGGAATATATTCCAGTATATCAAGCTCTATCAACTAGTGGAATAGATGGATTAGTATCATATGGAGCTTTACAAGGAGTAGAAGATGTAATAAAATTCTATACTGCATACGCAATGGTAGGTTTAACTGGCAATTATTCCACTACCTTAATTCAAACTGAAGATGGTACTCTTTATGACCTAGCTCCTATAATAAACGATGCAAGTAATAATCAATAGAAGAGGAAAACAAACCTCTTTTTCTTTTTAGTAAAAATTGGTATACTTAAACAAAGGTGAGAGATATGAAGTGTCCTAATTGTAAAAAAGAATATAAAGATAATCTATTTAGTTGTCCATATTGTGGAACAATTAATAAAGAAATATATAAAGATATAAAAGAAGTAGATTTAAAGAAAAGTTCTTATGAAAGTTTTAAAGATGATGTAAGAAATAAGAAGTTTAGCTTTAAGAAAGAAATTCCCCTTTTTGTTATAAGCATTATCATAATATTACTAGCATACGCCTTAAGTTACTATTACTTTACTTATATTGAAGATTATCCTTTCCTTTTCAAAGCTATAACTAATTATCCTTTATGGTTAATAATATTTATACCGTTAGCATTATTCATTTATTATAAAAACTTCTCCTTACTATCATTAATATTAAACATATACTTTAGCATTTTTGCAGGTATCAGTATTTGTTTTCCCTTTTTCCTACCAGTGGCACTGGCAAACAATGGACATAGAATTTATCTATCTTTATTATTGATCCCCGTAGTAATACTTATAGTCTTCGCTATACTTAAGTTTGTAATAACTACTATTAAAAATAAATTATTAAATCATCATGCTATAAGTTATCTTATATTTATGATATCTACATTATACCTTCTAGTTACAATGATAACTATTATTATAAGAATAACATGTTATTAGAGACTTTTATTTCTATTTAATTTGTGTTAATATAAAACACATTAGAAAAGAGGTCTTATAATAATGGTAAATAATTTAAAGATTAATAAAATAAAATTTGAATATTTACTTAAAAATATAAAGCCTGTAGAGCAGACTGAAGATAAACAGGAGATAACAGTAGATATTGATGAATTAACAATAGATGAAAAATATAAACCTTATTTAAAACACTTTATTAAAAAGACAAATGCCAATTTTAATTTTAGAAATTCAAATGAAATATTAAGAACATTAAAAATAAATAAATTAAAGAAATCAAAATCTAAAAAATATGGTGCAACTGGCTATTATAACTTTTATAACAATAAAATTAAGATATATATAATAGATACTATCTATCACGAATTGTTTCATGCCTTTACATATCATAAAACAGCTGAGAATTATTTTTGTGGATTCAACCAAGGCAATGATCATTTAGATATCGCTAACTCACTAGATGAAGGATACACGGATTTATTAACGAAGCGTTATTTTGGTATTGAAATTAATTATATGCTAGAAGCTAATATTGTGAGTAAAATTGAATTAATGCTAGGAAAAGAAAAAATGCAAAGTATGTATACTTCTAATGATCTTATGGGACTCATTTAATTTTTGGCCAAACATTCTTCTAAAGAATATGCTATAGGATTTATTAGACAGATGGATAAACTAGATAACTATGATTATGAAAGTAAAGAAGCAATAAACTTATTGAGTATTTTATCTAATTACCTAGTTGATGTTTATCTAAATTTTCTTGCTGAAAACTACTCACTTGGAATTATAGATAATGCTGATGTTGATAAGGAATTAACAAAGTTTAAAGATAGATTTGTTAAACATGCTTTTGATGATAAGAAATTAAAGAAAGAATATTTAAGAAGCTCAGACTATCTTGATATAACTTCTAAACTGTCAAATGACCATTTTTATAAACAACTAAAAAAAGTGTTGACGAAATAGAAAAAATAGTGTATCATAACACTACGAAAGGAGACAAACTATATACTTTTGTATAATGGCTTGTCTCTTTCTTTGTTTTGAGGTGATGTTAATGAGTCATTATTTTGAAAATGACCAGAATATCCCTAGTAATTTAAAAAAGACTACAACAACACTCTTTAATCAAAATTTTATTTTTTATACGGATAATGGCGTTTTTGCTAAACGTGGTTTAGATTATGGTAGTAGATTGCTTTTAGAATCTTTGCCTTATGAAAAATTAAAAGGACCAGTACTTGATGTTGGTTGTGGTTATGGTGTACTAGGAATTATTGTGAATAAGAAAACTAATTTAGAAGTTGATATGATAGATGTTAATAAAAGAGCCATCCATCTGTCCAAAAGAAATATTAAAGAAAATAACGCTTCTAATATAAATACCTTTGTTAGTGATTGTTATCAAAATATAACAAGAAAATATAAAACTATTATTACTAACCCACCAATTAGAGCAGGTAAAAAAATAGTCTATGATATCTTACGTAATGCTAGAAGTCATTTAGATTCTGATGGTGCTTTATACTTAGTAATAAGAAAAGAACAAGGAGCCAAGTCGACAATTATCGACTTAAAAAAATATTATGATGTAAGTATTATTAATAAAAGTAAAGGTTTTTATATAATAGTTGCAAAAATGTGTTGACTTGTTGAAGAGATTGTGCTAATAATATAAATTGGCAATGTATTATTTTTTGGAATAATAAATGTAAAAAACTATGGTAATGGGGTGAATTTTAGTGTCATATAAAATTGTAGAATATGGTAAAAAACGTAAAAGAAGAAATTATTCAAGAATTAGAAATACTTATGAGTTAAAGGATTTGTTGGAAATTCAAAAGAAATCTTATGACTGGTTTATTACAACTGGAATTAAAGAAGTATTTGAAGACTTATTTCCAGTTGAAAACTTTTCAGGAACTTTATCTTTAGAGTTTGGTGATTATCATTTTGAAGAACCAAGATACTCTATTAAAGCTAGTAAAGATAGAGAAACTACTTATGCAGCACCACTTAAAGTAGAAGTGCGTCTTTTTAATCGTGAGACAGGTGAAGTAAAAGAGCAAGAAATCTTCCTTGGTGATATGCCTATTATGACTGATAGTGGTACATTTATAATAAATGGAGCAGAACGTGTTATCGTTTCTCAACTAGTACGTTCACCAAGTGTTTATTATAATAGAGAAATAGATAAGAATGGTCGTGAATTAATTACTTCTCAAATCATTCCAACTCGTGGTACATGGTTAGAGTTTGAAGCAGATGCTAGAGATGTACTATATGTTAGAATAGATAGAACTAGAAAAGTAACATTGACAACATTACTTCGTGCTTTTGGACTTTCTAGTGATGATGATATTTTAAAATTATTTGGGGAAGATGATTTTCTTAAAAACACTATCGCAAAGGATGCAACTAAAAATTTAGATGAAGCTTTAATTGAAATATATGAAAAATTAAGACCTGGAGAACCTGCAACACTAGATTCATCTAAAAACCATATTATAACTAGATTCTTTGATGAATTTAGATATGATTTAGCAAAAGTAGGTCGTTATAAATTTAATCGCAAATTAAATATTGTTGATCGCCTTTTAAATCAGACACTTGCTGAAGACATAATAGTAGATGACGAAATTAAATATTCCAAAGGAACAGTTGTAACTAAAGATATTTTGGAAGAGTTAAGAGAAGTTTTTGCAAACGGTTATGGTGTAGAAGAAGTAACAATAAATGATGAGCTTGATTCATATAACAAGATTCAAAAGATTACTATTTATAACCCAAATGATAAAAAGCAAAAACTAATTGTTATTGGTAATGATCAGTCGATAGATTCTAAGCGTTTAACAATATCAGATGTTTATGCAGCAGTATCTTATTACTTAAATCTATTACATGGAGTAGGTAATTATGACGAAATTGATCATTTAGGTAATCGTCGTATTAGACAAGTTGGAGAATTATTACAAAATCAATTTAGAATTGGTATTTCTCGTATGGAACGTGTTATTCGTGAGAGAATGACTACTCAAGAAATGGAAGAAGTAACTCCTAAAACTCTAATTAATATTAGACCAGTTACAGCTGCTATGAAAGAGTTCTTTGGTTCATCTCAATTATCACAGTTCATGGACCAAACTAACCCTATCGCTGAACTTACTAATAAACGCCGTTTGTCAGCTTTAGGACCAGGGGGTCTTTCTCGTGATAGAGCAGGTGTAGAAGTGCGTGACGTTAATGCTTCACACTATGGTAGAATTTGTCCAATTGAGTCACCAGAAGGACAAAACATTGGACTTATAACTTCTCTTGCAAGTTATGCCAAGATAGACGAATATGGATTTATTATGACTCCATACCGTAAAGTTGTTGATTGTAGAATAACAGATGAAGTAGTTTATTTAACAGCAGATGAAGAACAAGACTATATTATTTCTCAATCAACAGTTAATACTGATGAAGATAATGTTATTATTGATAAAACAGTCGCTGCAAGATTCCGTGATGAAAATATTCTTGCAAAACCAGAACAAGTTGATTACATCGATGTATCACCTCAACAAGTTGTATCAGTAACAACAAGTTGTATTCCATTCCTAGAGCATGATGATGCAACTCGTGCTTTGATGGGTGCTAACATGCAACGTCAAGCGATGCCATTATTAAAAACAGAAGCTCCATTTATTGGAACAGGTGTTGAACATGTCGCTGCCAAAGATTCAGGAGTTTGTGTTATCGCTAAAGCAGATGGTATTGTAGATTACGTTGATGCTAAGAAGATAATTATCGCTAATGCCAAAGGAAAAGATACATATTATCTAGCAAACTTTGAACTTGCAAACTCAAGTATTTGTTCACATCAAAGACCAATTGTTAATGTTGGAGATAAAGTTAAAATGGGTGACATTATCGCTGATGGTAATAGTTGTGATAATGGAGAACTTGCTTTGGGTAAAAATGTCGTAGTAGCATTCATGACTTACAATGGATATAACTACGAGGATGCTGTAATTCTTAATGAGAATTTAGTTAAAGATGATAAATATACATCACTTCATCTAGAAGACTATGAGATGCAATGTCGTGAAACTAAACTTGGACCAGAAGAAATTACTCGTGATATTCCAAATGTTAGTGAAGAAGCTAAGAAGAACCTTGATGAAAATGGTATCGTTACAATTGGTACTGAAGTTAAAGAAGGAGATATACTAGTTGGTAAAGTAACTCCTAAAGGAATGGCTGAGTTATCTAGTGAAGAGAAACTATTACATGCTATATTTGGTGAAAAGACTCGTGAAGTTAGAGATACTTCTCTTCGTGTTCCACATGGTGGAGATGGTATTGTTCATGATATCAAAATTTATTCTCGTAAAGATAATGATGAACTCCCAGCAGGTGTATCTAAAGTAATAAGAGTTTATATCATTCAAAAACGTAAAATTCAAGTAGGAGATAAAATGTCAGGTCGTCATGGTAACAAGGGTGTTATTTCTCTAATTTTACCTCAAGAAGATATGCCTTACTTACCAGATGGACGTCCAGTAGATATCATGCTTAACCCACAAGGTGTTCCATCTCGTATGAACCTAGGACAAATCCTAGAATTACATATGGGTATGGCTGCTAAAAAATTAGATGTTCATATTGCTACCCCAGTTTTTGATGGCGCACATATTTCTGATATAGAAGAAATTATGTCTGAAGCTGGAATGGATACTGATGGTAAAACTGTTTTATATGATGGACGTACTGGAGAACCATTTGATAACCGTATCTCTGTAGGTGTAATGTACATGATTAAACTACACCACATGGTAGATGATAAACTACATGCTAGAAGTACTGGACCATACTCTTTAGTAACTCAACAACCACTTGGAGGTAAAGCTCAATTTGGTGGGCAAAGATTTGGTGAAATGGAAGTTTGGGCTCTATATGCTTATGGTGCAGCTTATACACTTCAAGAAATGATGACTGTTAAATCAGATGATGTTGTTGGACGTGTAAAAGTATATGAATCAATCGTAAAAGGTGAAGAAGTTAATAGAGCAGGAGTTCCAGAATCGTTTAGAGTATTAATGAAAGAATTCCAAGCTTTAGGATTAGATATATCGATTATTAATGAGGATGGAGAGAGTCTAGGTCTAAAACAAATAGAAGAAAGTGATGATGATGTTGGAGAACCATTAAATGAAGAGGTAAACATCACCAAGATAAGTACAGAACAAGATAATGAAGAGATTTCTGAAGAAGATGAAGAATTAGAAATAGATGATGATATCTTTGATGAAGACATAATAGATGTAGAAGACGAACTTAGTAAAGGAGATGAAGAATAATGATAGAAGTAAATAAATTTGATGCTATTAAAATTGGTATCGCTTCTCCTGAAAAAATTCGTGAATGGAGTTATGGTGAAGTAAAAAAACCAGAAACAATTAACTATCGTACTCTTCGTCCAGAACGTGACGGATTATTCTGTGAAAAAATCTTTGGTCCAACTAAAGATTATGAATGTGCTTGTGGAAAATATAAAAGAGTTCGTTACAAGAATATAGTTTGCGATCGCTGTGGTGTTGAAGTAACACAAGCTAAAGTAAGACGTGAGAGAATGGGACATATTGAACTTGCTAGTCCTGTCTCTCATATCTGGTTCTTTAAAGGCGTACCTTCAAGAATGGGACTTGTTCTTGATATGAGTCCAAGAGACCTTGAAGAAGTACTATACTTTGTTAGTTATGTAGTAATTGATAAAGGTAATGCTCCACTTGAAAATAAGCAAACCCTATCAGAAAAAGAATATCGTGCCTATTATGAAAAATATGGTAATGGATTCAAAGTAGGAATGGGTGCAGAAGCAATTAAAGAATTACTTAAAAAAGTAGATTTAAAACACGATATAGATGAAATTAATAAAGAACTAGAAACTGCTCAAGGACAAAAAAGAACTAGACTATTAAAAAGACTTGATGTTTTAGATGCATTCTATCGTTCTAATCAAAAGCCAGAATGGATGATTTTGGATTGTATTCCTGTAATACCACCTGAACTACGTCCTATGATTCAATTAGATGGTGGACGTTTTGCAACAAGTGATTTAAATGACTTATATCGTCGTGTTATTAACCGTAATAATCGTTTAAAGAAACTTATAGACTTAGGTGCTCCTGGCATCATAATCCAAAATGAAAAGAGAATGTTACAAGAAGCAGTTGATGCTCTATTTGATAATGGACGTCGTGGTAGAAGCGTAACAGGTGCAGGAAACAGAGCTTTAAAATCACTTTCTAGCATGTTAAAAGGAAAACAAGGTCGTTTTCGTCAAAATCTATTAGGTAAACGTGTTGATTATTCTGGTCGTTCAGTTATTGTTGTTGGACCATCACTAAAGATGTATCAATGTGGTATTCCTAAAGAGATGGCTCTAGAATTATTTAAACCTCATGTTATTAATGGTTTAGTAGATCGTGATATTGCTCACAATATTAAAGCTGCTAAACGTTTAATTGAAAATAGAGATCCTGTAGTTTGGGATATTGTAGAAGATGTAATTAAAGAACATCCTGTTCTCCTAAACCGTGCCCCTACGCTACATAGATTAGGTATCCAAGCATTTGAACCTATTCTAGTAGGAGGAAAAGCGATAAGACTACACCCTTTAGTTTGTCCTGCATTCAATGCTGACTTCGATGGGGATCAAATGGCAGTACATGTACCATTATCAGAAGAAGCTCAAGCCGAAGCAAGAACGCTAATGCTAGGTTCAGGAAATATTTTAAAACCTTCTGATGGAAAACCAATTGTTACACCAGCTCAAGACATGGTTTTAGGTAACTACTATATAACTATGGAAAAAGCAAATGAAGATGGTGAAGGAAGAGTATTTAAGAACTCTAATGAGGCTCTAATGGCTTATGAAAGACGTGAAATAACTCTTCATACAAGAATAGCTGTTCCAGTAGATTCCTTCAAATACAAGCTATTTACAACATCTCAAAAAGGTAAATACTTAATTACTACAGTTGGTAAAATTAAATTCAATGAAATCCTACCAGATTCATTCCCATATATCAATGAACCAACAGATGATAATATTCAAAATATTACACCTAATAAGTATTTCTTAAATAAAGGTGTAAATATTAAAGAAGAAATTAGTAAAATGCCTTTAGTTAGCCCTTTTGCTAAAGGAACACTAGAAAAAATAATTGATCAAGTATTTAAACGTTATAAAACAACAGAAACATCAGAAATGCTTGATAAGATGAAAGATTTAGGTTTCTATTATTCAACTATCGCTGGTATTACAATATCAATGAGTGATGTTGCAACAAGTGAACATAAACAAGAATATATTGATGCAGGACAAACTTTAGTTAATAAAATCAATAAACAATATACTCGTGGTTTAATTACAGAAGAAGAACGTCATGAAAAAGTTATTGAAACTTGGTATGGTGTAAAAGACAAAGTTCAAGCAGAACTTGAAGAAATATCTAAAGAACAAGTAGATAACCCAATCTTCATCATGATGCACTCTAAAGCTCGTGGTAGTATTTCTCAGTTTACTCAAGTTGCTGGTATGCGTGGACTAATGCAAAAGCCAAATGGAGACCCAATTGAAATACCAGTTATCTCAAACTTTAAAGAAGGACTATCAGTATCAGAATTCTTCTTATCAACTCACTCTGCTCGTAAAGGTAGTGCCGATACAGCATTAAAAACTGCAGACTCAGGTTACCTAACACGTCGTCTTGTTGATGTATCTCAAGATATTATCGTTAAAGAAGATGATTGTGGTACAGAACAAGGAGTTGTTGCTCGTGATTTTGTCAATGAGAAAACAGGAGCAGTTATTGAAAGTTTATATGATCGTATTGTTGGTAGATTTGCTAGTAAGAAAGTAATCAATCCTGAAACAAAAGAAGTAATAGTTGATAAAGATGAATATATAACTGAAGCTATTGCAGATAAAATAGTTACAGCAGGGATTGAAGAAGTTGAAATTAGATCAATTCTTACATGTAATACCGAAAAAGGTGTATGCCGCAAATGTTATGGTAGAAATCTTGCTACAGGTAACGTAGTTGAAATTGGTGAAGCAGTTGGTGTTATGGCTGCTCAATCAATCGGTGAACCTGGAACTCAACTTACCATGCGTACGTTCCATACAGGTGGAGTTGCTGGTGGGGAAGATATTACTCAAGGTCTTCCACGTGTTCAAGAGTTATTCGAAGCACGTAATCCTAAAGGTAAAGCAACTATCGCTGAAATTGATGGTAAAGTTACTAAAATTGCTGAAGATCATGGTAAATATAAAATCAGTATTACAAACAAAGTTGAAACTAAAGAACATACAACTAACTATGGTGCAAAACTTTGTGTTGAAAAGGGTGATACAGTATCTTGCGGTGATAAATTAACAGAAGGAGCTATCTCACCTAAAGAATTACTAGATGTAACAGATCCAATTACAACTCAAGAATACATCTTAAAAGAAGTACAAAATACTTATCGTTCTCAAGGTGTTGATATTGCTGATAAACATATCGAAATTATCGCTCGTAGAATGATTTCTAAGATTAGAATCGTTGAAGGAGGAGATACTAAATTCTTACCTGGTTCTCTAGTTAACTTTAGAGAATTTACTGAAGGCAATAAAGAAGTAATAATCAGCGGTAAACGCCCTGCTACAGGTCGTCCAGTATTACTTGGTATTACTAAAGCATCTCTTGAAACTGATTCATTCTTATCAGCAGCTTCATTCCAAGAAACAACAAGAATTTTAACAGATGCTGCAATTCATGGTAAAGTAGATCATCTTGAAGGATTAAAAGAAAATGTTCTTATTGGTAAACTAATACCAGCAGGAACTGGTTTAAAAAAATATCGTGATGTAGATTATAGTTTAGAAGATGAATTTGCTGATGAAGAACCATTAGAGAAATTAGAAGATGAATTTATGGAATAGTGTCAAATTTTATAAACACTATTCCTTTTTTTTATAACCTTTGCTACAATAATAAAAGAAGGGATTGGTTAAAATGCGTATAGGTGTTGATTTAGATGGCGTGTTAAATGATGTGGCAGAGTGGCATTTTGCCTGTGGGTCCAAATTTTGTTTAGAGCATAATATAAATAGAGGATTTAATCCTAAAGGTTATTATATGGAAGAACAGTTTAACTTAACAAGAGAAGAAAATATAGAATTCTGGAGACAGTACATTTTTGATTTATTAATTGCTATTCCAATAAGACCATATGCTAGTGAAGTTATTCACAAACTACGTAAAGATGGTCACAAGATAATAATACTATCTGCACGAGATAATCAATTCTTAACTCATCAATATAGTGGTATGATAGATTATTATGTTAAAGCTTGGCTAAATAAATATAATATCGAATATGATGAAATAATAATTAATACAAATAATAAAAGAGAAAAATGTTTAAGTATTGGTCTTGATTTAATGATTGAAGATAAAGCTAGTAATGTTAATGATATTTCAAAGATAATTCCTGTTATGGTTTTTGATGCTCCATATAATCAAGGTTGTACTGGAAAGAATGTTATTAGAGTGTATTCTTGGTATCAAATTTATCAAGAAATTATCAATAAATTTGCCGCTGTCGAAATAATTTAATAAGAGGTGATAAAATGGGCAAACTGAATAATAGAGGTTTTGGTATGAGTATAATGTTAATATTTATAGGAATATTTATAATTGTTTTAATAGCAATTATGGTACTTGCATACAATAACGGAGTTGAAAAAGATTCACCAATAAAAGCAGTAGAAAAAGAAGATGGTATCTTTGTTTCACCATCTAACAAAGAAAAGGAGGAATAAAATATGAAAAAAGTTGCAATTAATGGGTTTGGAAGAATAGGGAGATTGGCTTTTAGATTACTAGATAATGATCCTGAAATGGAAGTAGTAGCTATTAATGATTTAACAGATGCTGAACAACTTGCTTATTTACTTAAATATGATACATCACACAGAAGATATAGAGAAAATGAAATATCCTTTGAAGGAGATAATATTATAGTAGGAGATAAAAAGATTAAAGTATATGCTGAAAAAGATCCTAGTTTACTTCCTTGGAAAGAGCTAGACATTGATATAGTATTAGAATGTACAGGTCTATTTACTAGTGAGGAGAAAGCTATGGCCCATATAAATGCTGGTGCTAAAAAAGTTATTATATCAGCACCTGCTAAAGGAGATATTAAAACTATTGTATATAATGTTAATCATGATATATTAGATGGAAGTGAAAAAATAATATCAGCAGCTAGTTGTACTACAAACTGTCTAGCACCTGTTTTAAAAGTATTAGATGATAATTTTGGAGTTAAACAAGGGTATATGACAACAGTACATGCTTATACAAATGACCAAGCGACTTTAGATGTTGCTCATAAAAAAGGAATAAAAGCTCGTCGTGGTAGAGCTAGTGCTGCTAACATAGTTCCAGCATCAACTGGTGCAGCCTCTGCTATTGGCAAAGTATTACCTAATCTAGAAGGTAAAATGGAAGGAACAGCTATGAGAGTTCCTGTAACAACAGGTTCAGTTGTTGATTTAGTATTAAAATTAAATAAAAATACTACTGTTGAAGAAATAAATGAAGCCTTAAAAAATAATGCAAATGAAACACTAGGATATACAACTGATCCAATTGTATCAAGTGATACAATCGGAATGCACTATGGAAGTCTAGTTGATAGTTTACTTACTTCAATTAGTGAAGTAGATGGTGAACAATTAGTTAAAGTAGTAGCTTGGTATGATAATGAAATGAGTTATACAGCTCAATATGTAAGAGTTGCAAAATATATGGCTAATTTATAGGATTAAGAAAGTAAAAACTTTCTTTTTTTTGTAAAAAGTGTTATAATATATGGAAATCAAAAGGAAGGGATTGTTATGATGTCTTTATTTCAAAAACAAGAAACAACTAAAGATAAATTCTTAAATGGAAAACCAATAACAGATAATTTTGTGAAAATCGCTTTACGCCATATTGGTTATCGTTTCCTAATTAATGAAGCCAAAAAAAGAATTACTTATAAGATTGTAAGAGAAAATACGTTAAATACTTATAAAGGACATCCTACTATATTTGTTGTAAATCACTACAGCTCACAAGATATACCCATTATTACAAACGAAATAAAAAAACATGCTTATATTTTAGTTGGAAAACAAAGTCTAGAGAATATTGATAACTTATTTTTCAATTTGTATGGTTCTATTTTTGTAGATAGAGAAGATACCAAAAATAAAAAAAATGAGCCATCAGATACATCATTATCAAAAGTTGCTATGGAGGAATATTTAAAAAAACGACAAAATTTAATCGTTTTTCCAGAAGGAACATGGAATTTAGAAGATGCACTTTTATTATTAATGATGAAATGGGGTATTATTGACATTGCTAAAGATTGTAATGCTCAAATTGTTCCTACAATGTTATTTTACGATAGAGATAAAATGGAATGTCATATAGAATATGCTGAACCAGTGTTAGTTACAGAAAATTGTGATAAAAAAGAAGTAATAACTTCTATTAGAGATTCTATCGCTACAATGATTTGGTACTGTATTGAAAAAAGAGAACCATTAGTAAGAAAAGACTTAAATATAGAAAAATTAAGAGAAGAACATAGAAGAGTTTTAAAAGAATATCAAAAACTAGATTGGGAAAAGGAAGAGAAAGTTATTTTTAAAGATGAACCAAATCCAGAAGAGGTTTTTGATAAAATTAAAAAATTAGAGTTAAGAAAAGAAACAGCATTCTTATTTAATAAAAATACAAAAGGTAGATGGTAAATGCTACACTTTGTATTTTTTTGTGTTATAATGAAATTAAGGTGAGTAAATATGAATTATATGACCAATTTATATATACCTGTATGTGGTTTTTTATGTGCAATATTATTAGTTGTTTGTTTTTTTACAAGGAAAAGAATAAATAGTATAGAAACAAAATTATATGGAGGTATGTTAATAGCAAGTCTTTTAGACAGTATTTTAATGGTAACTTTAATCTTTATTGCCTACATTTCTCCACAAAGTGAATGGTTATTAATAATATTAAACAGATTAGACTATATTCAGTTCATAATTTGGATTTGGTTATTTTTGGTATATATTTTTCACATTACTTATAGTAACAAACTAAAAAAACAATTATATCTTCAAATTTTCTTTAAAATTACAGCCTTTATTAGTGGAGTTACAGCATTTTTAATGTTAGTATTACCAGTAGATATATATAATACAAACAATATAATGTATAGTTATGGAATTGCCTCAACCGTGTTATATATAGTTGGTGCTGTTTATATAGGAATAATTTTTATAATTTTAATATTAAATATAAAGAAGATATTAACTAAAAAGTATATTCCATTTTATATTTTTATCGTTTTAGCAACTATCGTATTGATAATGCGCTATACAAATCCTGGTTTAGTTATTATTACTGCTGCTTTAAGTTATATTAATTTAACAATGTTTTTTACTATTGAAAATCCTGATATAAAAATATTGACTCAATTAAACATTGCTAAAGAACAAGCAGAAAGAGCAAATGAAGCAAAGAGTGATTTCTTATCTAGTATGTCACATGAAATTAGAACTCCACTAAATGTTATTGTGGGGCTTTCTGAAAATGTTGCAAGTTATAAAGATAAAGTTCCAAAAGAAATTATAGAAGATATTGATGATATACAAAATGCTTCAAAAACTCTTTTAGAAATAGTAGGAAATATTCTAGATATCAATAAAATTGAAAGTTCAAAAGTGGAGATTATTAGCAAACCATATAATTTTAGAGAAGAAATATTAAAATTGGCCAGATTAACAGGAACTAGAATAGGAGAAAAGCCAATAGATTTTAAAGTAAACTTTGCTAAAGATATTCCATATGAATTAATTGGAGATAAAACACATATTAAAGAAATAGTAAATAACTTACTAACAAATGCAATTAAATATACAGAAAAAGGTGAAATAAATTTAACTGTAAAGTGTATAAACAAAAACGATAACTGTCTGTTGATAATCTCAGTACAAGATACAGGAAGAGGTATAAAAGCAGAAAATATAACAAAACTATTCAATAAATTTGAAAGGTTAGATGTTGAACGAAATACAACAACAGAAGGAACAGGATTAGGACTTGCAATAACTAAAGGATTAGTAGAACTGATGGGAGGTACTATAAATGTTCAAAGCATCTTTGGTAGAGGATCAATATTTGTTGTTAATATACCTCAAAAAATAAGTCAATTAATAGAGCCGCCAGAAAAAAAAGAAAATAAAAGTGAAGATAATAGTAAAGAATATATGAAAGAAAAAAAGAAGATTCTAATAGTAGATGATAACAGGTTAAATATTAAAGTTGCAAGAAAAGCTCTAGATAGTTTTAATTTTGAAATAGATGAATGTACTAATGGACTAGAATGTTTAGAAAAAGTGAAAAATAATAATTATGATTTAATATTCTTAGATATTATGATGCCGGAAATGTCAGGAGAAACAGTTTTGAAAAAACTAAAAGAAGATCCTAATTTTAATACCAAAGTTATGGCAGTAACAGCAGATGCTATGGATGGATCAAGAGAAAAATATCTTAATCTTGGTTTCACAGAGTATATTGCCAAACCATTTACTAGAGATGAGTTAAAAGAAAAATTTGATTTGATTTTTTCAAACAATGAAGAAGACAAATGGAAATATGCTCCTACATATACTGTTACAAATAATTAATATTATAGGTGTAATACTACACCTTTTTTATTACAAAGTTGTTATAATACAATACTAATGTTGAAAAAATAAAAGAAACATACTACAATAATACTAGGAGGAAAAATAATGAAAAAAACTGTTAAAGATATAAAAATAGATAGCAAAAAAGTAATAATTAGATGTGATTTTAATGTACCTATAAAAGATGGAATAATTAAAGATGATACAAGAATTATTAAATGTTTACCTACAATAAAATATTGTTTAGAACATAATGCCAAAATAATTTTAATGTCTCACTTGGGTCGGGTTAAAACAGATGAAGATAAAACCAAGAATAATCTTAATGTTGTAGCCACCAGACTTAGTGAACTATTAGAACAGCAAGTAACCTTTATAAATACTACAAGAGGAGAAGAGTTAGAACAAGCGATTTCTAATATGAAAAATAAAGATATCATCTTAATGCAAAATACTCGCTATGAAGATTTAGATGGAAAAAAAGAAAGTGGCTGTGATATGGAACTTGCTAAATACTGGTCAAGTTTAGGGGATATCTTTATTAATGATGCCTTTGGTACCCTACATCGTGCTCATGCTTCAAATGTTGGTATAAGTACATATTTACCTAGTTGTGTTGGATTATTAGTAGAAAAAGAACTAAATGCTTTATCTTATCTTTTTGAGCCTAACAGACCATTTATGATAATATTAGGAGGCGCTAAAGTAAGTGATAAGATAGGACTTATTGAGAATTTACTTCCTAAATGTGATAAAATTCTAATAGGTGGAGGGATGGCCTTTACTTTCTTAAAAGCAGAAGGATATAATATTGGTAATTCTTTATTAGATGAAGAATCTCTTAATTTCTGTAAAAAAATATTAAAAAAAAATGAAGATAAAATAATACTACCTGTAGATGTAGTATGTAATGATAAGTATGAAGATATTGAAGGGACTATTAAAGATATAACAGAATTAAATGATAATGATATGGGCTTAGATATTGGTCCTAATACAATTAATATCTTTAAAAACAATTTAAGTAATGCTAAAACTATTATGTGGAATGGACCACTTGGTGTATATGAGTTTAAAAATTA
The DNA here is from genome assembly GCA_944363735.1 of uncultured Bacilli bacterium. GTDB lineage: Bacteria > Bacillota_I > Bacilli_A > RF39 > UBA660 > Onthousia. The sequence goes on from CALVVB010000001.1 coordinate 108,567, forward strand.
TGTTAAAGGAACAAATGAAGTCCTAACTTATTTAAGCGAAATTAATGCTAAAACAGTACTTGGAGGAGGAGATATAGTAGCAGCAGCAACATCATGTAATGTTACTGATAAACTATATCATATTTCTACAGGAGGAGGAGCAACATTAGAATATCTAGAAGGAAAAGAGCTACCAGGACTAAAAAATATTCCTGAAAAATAAACTATTACTAAAGGAGGAATTATTATGAATATAGGTCTATTTACAGATTCTTATGTACCATCTGTTAATGGAGTAATAACAAGTGTTGAAACCTTAAAAAAAGCTCTTGAACAAAAAGGTCATACTGTTTATATAGTTACAGTAGGACAAGATAGTAAGACCTATGATTATGATGAGAAAGAAAGAATACTTAGGATACCAGGTATTCCTTTAGGGATATATGATTATAGAATGTCTAGCATTTACCCTTTAAAAGTAATAAATAAAATAAAATCATGGAATTTAGACATCATTCATTCTCATACTGAACTAAGTATGGGGATATTTGCAAGACTATTTGCAAAACAATATAATATACCATTAGTTCATACATATCATACAATGTATAAAGACTATACTTGGTATGTTTCGCGAAATATAAAATACTTTGATTTTGGATGTAAAAAAGCAGTCGAATACTTGAGTAAATTTTATTGTGATAATACAGCAGATGCCTTTATCGTACCTACTGTAAAAACCTATCATTTATTTAGAGATGAATATCATTATGACAAAGATATTTATATCGTACCAACAGGACTTGATGCTTCGAGATTTTATAAAAAAAATAGTGATAAGTTAAAGGTTTTAAAATTAAGACATAATTTAGGTTATAAAAGAAAAGATTTTGTTATGCTTTTTGTAGGGAGACTTGCCCAGGAGAAAAATGTTCCTTTTCTTTTTGATATTATTGAAAATGCTAAAAATAAAAACATCAAACTTCTAATTATAGGTTATGGTCCAGATGAAGATAAATATAAAAAAGAAGTTAAAGCAAGAGGTCTTGAAGATAGAATAAAATTTACAGGTAAAGTTGCTTGGGTAGATATGGCAAATTACTATCATGTCTCTAATGCTTTTATAACAGCATCAACTACTGAGACTCAAGGATTAACTGTAATAGAAGCTTTAGCAGCCTCTCTTCCCGTAATCTGTATTGATGATGATGCCTTTAAAAGTGTAGTTGTAGATAATTTTAATGGTCGGATCTTTAAGGATAAAAAAGAATGTTTACAGATAGTAGAAGAGTTATCTACTAATAAATTAGAATTAGATAACTTAACTGATAAAGCAGAAGTTTCTGTTAAAAAATATTCTTTATCAAGCTTTGCAGATTCAGTTTTAGAAGTTTATAAAATTGCGATTACTAAACATAATAAGAAACAAGCATTATCAACAAAACTTATGGAAAAAATAAAAAATGTTTTTAAAGGAGAGAAGAAAAATGATAGTAGCCTTAAATCACAAGAGTAATTTTACAAAAGATGAGATATTAAAGTACCTAGAAGATTATAAAAACTTAAATACCTATAATCATGAAATGATTTTAATACCTAGTGTCTGTTACTTACCATTAATTCCTGATAACATAATATATGCTTCAGAAGATGTAAGTAGTAAAACAATGGGTGCATACACAGGAGAAATAAGTGCTAAAGCGATTAAATCACTAGGTGCTACATACACTTTAATTAATCATAGTGAAAGAACTACTAAGATGAATGAAAATCTTGCTATAAGTAAACAAAAGTTAGAACAAGCTTTTTCTAATGATTTAATACCAATTATTTGTATAGGAGACACCCTAGAAGAACATGAAAGTGGTACTTATGTCGATAAAATTAAAAAAGATATGGATTATTTATTAAGTGATATAGATAAATCTAAAGACTTTATCATTGCCTATGAACCTATTTTTGCAATAGGTACAGGTATTGTTCCCACAAATCTAGATATTGAAAAAGTAACTACTATGTTAAAAGAAACATATCATAAAAAAGTCTTATATGGTGGTAGTGCTAATGAGAATAATATTGATGAATTAAAGATGGTAAAAAATATAGATGGTTTTCTACTAGGAGGAATATCTTTAAAACTTCCTTCTTTACAAGAGTTTCTTAATAAATTGTAGTAGTAATTCAATCAAATGATATAATTATAAGCATTGATGAAAAATAAATATTGAAAAGAAAAAGTTTTAACCACGAAATACTAAAGCTTTTTTCTTTTTCGACAAATTCTCCTATTTTTTACTCTTTAACAATTTATCTTTATGTTATATAATTAGAATGCGTGGTAGTATATGGAAGGAGAGAAAATGAAAAAGACCAACGTATTAATGATTGATGATAATATTGAATTAGTTAAAATGGTAAAGGAGTACTTTAAAGACAATAAAGAAATTGAAGTTACTTTAACTGCCCATGATGGAGTTGAAGGCTTAAATCTAATAGAAAATGCTCAAGATAACTATGATGTAATTGTACTTGATCTTATTATGCCAAATAAGGATGGTATTAGTGTTCTAAAAGATATGAAGAAAAAGAAACTAGATAAGAAAGTAATAGTTTTAACTTCATTTAATACTCAAGAAGTTATAAGAGAAACTAGTGAATTAGGTATTAGTTACTTTATCTTAAAACCATTTGAATTAACTGAACTAGAAAAGAGAATATTAGAGTGCAGTAGTAAGAATGATTATGATAAGAAAACTATTGATATGAAGTATAATAATTTACAAGTATCAATAACAAAGATATTACATGAGTTAGGTGTACCATCACATATTAAAGGTTATCAATATATAAGAGAAGGTATAACAATCCTTTATGAACATCCTGAAGTAATAGGTGGAATTACTAAAGAATTATATCCAGATATAGCAGAAAAGTTTGATACAACTGTCTCTCGTGTAGAACGTGCTATAAGACATGCTATTGAAGTTAGCTGGAATAGAGGTAATTGGCAGTTAATGGAAGAAATCTTTGGACATAGTGTTGATATTGATAAAGCTAAACCAACTAATTCAGAATTTATTGTCACAGTCGCAGATAAACTTCGTCTTGAATTTCATCAAGATGCAATTAGACAGTAGCAATACTAATAAGACGAGCAGTAATAGTCTTTTTATTTTTGCCTAATCTAATATAGTAATCCAGTTTAATTAATGATATAATTACAGTATAAAAGCAAAAAGTTATTTAAACAGAAAGGAATAAATATAATGAAGTTTTATGTTGGATCTGGAATGAAAAATGCTAAATTAGTAGAATATTATCAAGAAAAGATAAAAGAAGCTGGTTGGGAACAAACCTACAATTGGGTAAAAAATATTAATAGTGATATTAATATAGATGAAATAAGAGAATATGCTAAATTAGAACAAGAAGGTGTAATGAATTCTGATGTTGTAGTTATACTATTACCAGCAGGAAGAGGAGCTCATATTGAACTAGGAATGTCTATAGCTCTTAATAAAAAAACTTTTTTATGCTCTATAACAGAAGATGAATTTAGTATAGAAAATACCGTTACGTTTTATGAATTGCCTAATATCGTAAAACTTGTAGGTACTGCTGATGAAAATATAAAAGAGATATTAAAATTTAGCAGAGAAAAATTAAATAATGAAATAAAAATAACTAAAAAGTTATCATTATAAAAAAAGAGTTAATAAATTAATAGTCTAAAAGCTGTAGAATTATAATATAATTTTATGGCTTTTTAATTTATAAGTTATTGACTAAACAAAAGAATGAATATATACTTATATTAGAAGATATGTGAGGTGAATACACTAAATGGAACGAAAAATAAATAAATTCTTATTAAAATGGAAAACAGACTTAATAAGAAAACCATTATTAATAATTGGAACAAGACAAGTAGGTAAAACATATACAGCATTAGACTTTGGTAAACAGAACTACCAACATATCGCTTACTTTAATACTGATCATAATACTCTTTTAAGAGATTTATTAAAAAAAGAAAGATCTATTGAAAAACTAGCAGAAGCTTTAAGTATAATATCAGAAGTTCCTGTTGTTAAAAATGAAACCTTACTAATATTTGATAATGTTACAGATGAAGATATAATCAAAGGTATAAAACTATTTGGTTATGATAAGAATGATTATCATGTTATCGCTATAACTTCAAGTAGAGATTCTTTGTTAAAATTTAGAGGAGAAGAATTCCAATATAAAATAATGACAGAAATGGATTATGAAGAGTTCTTGTGGGCTATAGATGAAAAAGAAGTAGCAGAGAAAATAAGATATGCCTATGATAATTATCGAAGTTGTAGTGTTCATACTAAAGCTTTAGATTATTTTTTTGACTATTTAATAACAGGTGGTCTTCCAGAAGTAGTTAATGCCTATGCTAATAAATGCCACTATGGTTATTTAGATAGTATTAAAGAAAGAGTCTTTGATATTAATAAAAGTGAACTATTAAATAGCAAAAACTTAATAGATATAGAACGTGGTATTGAAGTAATGGAAAGTATTCCTAAACAACTAGAAAAAGATAATAAAAAATTCCAGTATGGTGTTTTAGGTTATGGTAGACGCGCTAAAGAGTTTGAAAACTCTATTAACTTTCTAGTAACTAATCAATTAGTGTATCGTTCATATAAAATAAGAGTAGCAAAGTCTCCTTTATCTAGTTGTAGAGAACTTGATAGTTTTAAACTATATCTACCAGATGATGGACTTTTAAGTATGAGATATAACTTGACTAAAGATAGACTAAAAGTAGATGAAAATATTAAACAAGCTTTATACGAAAATCATATCGCTCATACTTTAGTAGAAGCAGGTTATTCTCTATACTATTATCAGTCAGAAGGAAAAGCTGAAGTAAACTTTGTTATTCAAAATAGAATGGGTAAGATTATTCCTATAGAACTTGCTACTAAACAAGGCTCTAAAGTAAAGAGTCTATCAGTCTTTATGAAAAAATATATTGTAACAGAAGCCTATCGCATTACAGAAAGTAACTTTTCAACAAAGAAAAATGTTAGGTATTTACCAATATATGCTATATTCTGTTTAAATGAACAATTATATTAGAGGTAATTATGTGGGATAAAAGAGATTTAAAAGAAAAGTTAAAATACTTAAATGAATTATCTAAAAATACAACTGATAAAAAAATAAGATATGAAATATTTTGTAATAAAAATTTGATTATTGAAATGCTTGAATTACTTGAAGGAAAAAAGTTAACTATAAATAGAACCTTATCAGCATTAACTAGAAAATTATCTTTAATAAAAGAAGAAAGAAAATATAGTAATTATGAATTTCTAAGCTTTGATACATTAGCAGATGATTTAAACTTTTCTTTCGAATTGTGCAAAAATATAGCCCTATCAACACCTTTTGATAAAACAGAGATTGATAATGTCCTATCTCAAGAAGAGTGTATAAATGAAGTTATAAATTTTGCCATAGCCTTACCTGATAAAGAATTAAGGGATGATATTATTAGTACTGTAAAAGATGACCACCATATTTATTTTTTTAATAATCCTAGGGATTCTTTTCATCTAGCAGATAATTATGGCCTTTCTTTGTTTAAAGAGTCATATATTGCATCTCCATTAATGCCAGATATTTTATTACATGAATGCATTCATACAATAGATAAAAAAAGAAATAGATACTTTATAGAGAATTATCCATATAGTTATGAAGTACCTAGTTATACTTTACAACTATATAAAAATTTAAAGGAAGGCAATCTTAATTTTCTTAATGAACTTATAACAATTTCAAAAACAACACTATTACTTGCTTGTAAAGGGAATGGTATGCCTTATTCAAATAAGATGATAGAAAATCTAAATTCTAGTGATATTATTAATAAAACAGCTAATATAATAGAACGATTATTAACAATAAAAAGTATTTTAGTCGCGACCATCTTTACTAAAAAAATATTAGATAATGAAGAAGAAGGATTAAAGGAATATAAAGAAATGCTTAACACAAGTTTTTCTAAAGATGAAATTCCTGATTATAGTAGATGGGGTATTACCAATGAAGTTATAATAGATTATAGTAAAAACTTAGATAAATATTTTAATATATATCAGAAAGAAAGAGGAGGAAAAAGTATATGAAAAAAGTATTATTAACAATAATAGATGGTTTTGGATATAGAGAAGAAAAAAAAGGTAATGCTATAATCACAGCTCACCCAGAAAATATTATAAATTTATGGAAGGAATACCCTCATACTACTTTGGAAGCAAGTGGTGAAGCAGTTGGACTTCCAGATGGACAAATGGGTAATAGTGAAGTAGGACATTTAAATATAGGGGCAGGACGTGTTGTAGACCAACCTCTTATGCAAATTAATCATGCTATAGAAGATGGTAGTTTTTTTAAAAATGAAGTCTTACTATATATAATTAATCACTGCAAAGAAAATAATTCATATCTACATTTATTTGGTCTATTAAGTGATGGAGGAGTTCATTCTCACATTAATCATTTCTTTGCAATGTTAGACTTATGTAAAAAAGAAAACTTTCATAATGTCTATGTTCACGCATTTTTAGATGGTAGAGATACTCTTCCTGATGTTGCTCTTACCTTCCTAGATTCTCTAACTAATAAACTTAATGAACTAGGCTTTGGTAAACTAGCTGATATTTCTGGAAGATACTATTCTATGGATAGAGAAAGAATGTGGAATGTTACTAAGAAGTATTATGATTTATTAGTATATGGAGAGGGACAAAAAATAGACTCATATAAAGAGTATATAGAAGATTCATATAAACAAAATATTATGGATGAATTCATTGTACCTGCTAAATTAATAGACGATGGAACTCTCAAAGAAAATGATGGTATGGTAATGCTTAACTTTAGACCAGATCGTATTACTCAAACTTTCACCGCTCTAACTAATAAAGACTTTAAAGAGTTCCCAAGAGTAGATTTTAAAAATGTAAAACTAGTTACTATGATGACTCCAGAACATACTGTTATTGCAACTCCTGCTTTCCCACCACTTCATTTAACTAATACTTTAGGAGAGTATGGAGCGTCAATTGGATTAAAGATTCTAAGAATAGCAGAAGCTAGTAAATATCCACACGTTACTTACTTCTTTGATGGAGGAGAAGAAAAAGATATTCCTAATACAGATAAAATAATTGTACCAAGAAAAGATGTAGCAACTTATGATATGTATCCTGCTATGAGTGCCTATGAAGTAACAGATAAATTAATAGAAGTTATGGATAAATATGATTTAATCATTCTAAACTTTGCTAACTGTGATATGGTAGGACATACTGGTAAATTTGATAAAGTAGTAGAAGCTGTAAAAGCTGTTAATGAAAATGTAGGAAGACTATATGAAGCAAGTAAAGAAAAAGACTTTACAATGTTTGTAACAGCAGATCACGGTAATTCTGAGATTATGGAAGACGATAAAGGAGAAGTTATAACTGCCCACACTACTAGTCCTGTTCCATTCATTATTACAGACCATAACATTAAAGAAATTAAAACAGGTAAATTAGGAGATATCGCTCCTACAATACTAAAATATATGGATATAGAAAAACCAGATGAAATGACTGGTAATAACTTGATTTAAATGGTTAGATGAGCTATCCTATAAGTAGGAGGGTTTAATTATGAGAGATGAAGAACTAAAATCATATGAAGATAAGTTATTAGAGTTAAAAGTAAGTAGGGGAAAACTAATTAGACAAAGAAAAAAATTACTTGAAGATGATAATGTGAAAAAATATCTTGGCATAGAAAAAGAACTTGATTCATCTACTAAAGAAGCTTTGGCTTTACAAGGTATAATATTAGTAGAACAACAAGAACGGTGTCCTCATCCAGCTTGGTATTTTTATAATTTTTCAGAAGATACTTATGAAGGAAAAGTTTATTGGACTTGTAAATGTGTAGCCTGTGGAAAAGAATTAGAAGATGTCCGTAGTAGAAATTATCCACATGACAGAGTTATATGGAAAGAAAGTTTTTTTGCTAAACCAACTAGAAGTGAGATGTCATATAAAGAAGTAGCAGATAAGTGGGTTAAATTTATGGAAGACTTCCCAAGTGAAGATAAATCTATTGAAGAAAAGGGAAGAGTATTTACTAAAATGATGATTCCTACTAGAGTAAAGTAACCAGAAATGGTTATTTTTTTCTCTTTAAAATAGAACTAACGTATTATATAATAGAGTAAAAAGGAGGAAAAACTATGAAACGGATTATTTTTCATATCGATGTTAATAATGCCTTTCTATCTTGGACTGCTGTTTATCTATTAAATCATGGCTATAAACAGGATATTAGAAAGATTCCTTCAGTAATAGGAGGAGATGAAAAAGCAAGAAGAGGTATTGTTCTTGCTAAAAGTCCTATCGCCAAGAAATATGGTATTGTAACAGCAGAAACATTATATAGTGCTAGAAGTAAATGTAAAAACTTACAAGTATTTTCTCCTAACTATGCTTTTTATAAAGAACAGTCTAAAAAGTTATATAATTATCTATCACAGTATACTCCTGTAATAGAACAATACTCTATTGATGAATGTTTTCTTGACCTTACTGGAACGACACTGCTTTATGGTAATGATTATGTATCTCTAGCTCACAAAATAAAAGATGATATTAAAGAAAAGTTTGGTTTCACTGTCAATGTAGGAATAGGAGAGAATAAACTATGTGCAAAAATGGCCAGTGACTTTGAAAAGCCAGATAAAGTACATACTCTTTATTTAAATGAGATTGAAACTAAAATGTGGCCTTTAAAAGTAAATGATTTATTTATGCTAGGTAAAAGTTCTGCTAAAAAGTTAAATGACTTAGGAATATATACTATTAAAGATTTGGCAGAAGCTAATATAGGTTTATTAAGAAGACATTTTAAAAGCCAGGGAGACTATTTTAAAGAAGCAGCATTAGGAATAGATTATAGTAAAGTAGAACCTAGAAATGCTAAAAATAAGTGTATTAGTATTTCAAGAACCTTACCTTATGATGTAACTAGAAAAGAAGACTTATTAAAAATATTATTTAGTGAAACAGAAGAAGTCTCTTTTACTTTAAGAAGTCAAAAACTATATACAGGAACTATAGCTGTTACTTATAGAAATAACCTTTTTAAAAACTATTCTCATCAAATTACTCTAGATAATCCCACTAATGTAACAGAAGAAATCTATAAAGGAGTTAAAACAATCTTTGAAGCTAGTTGGAAAGAAGACCCTATTAGAAATATAGGAGTAAGATTAGGTGATTTAAAAGAGAAAGCCGTTAGTCAAATGTCTTTATTTGAAGAATCAGATGTCAAAGTAGTAGATAAGGTAGAGGAAGTCATGGATAGCATTATTAAAAAATATGGAAAAGGTAGTGTCATAAGAGCTAGTAAAAAAGAAGAAGATTATAATATTGAAAGAAGACAATAAAAAAAGTTTTTGCACAGCTTTTGTGGAAAAAATTAATTTAAAAGATTATCAATAATAGAGTTAATCTCATTATCATTTAATACAATATCTTCATTAATTAAACCAATGTCAGAGTGAATACCATCATTCTTATGAAAGTCAGAACCTATTGTCATTATTAGATTATGATGTTTAGCAAAGTTATTCCAATGAGTACTTTCATTGATTTTATTACCATTTCTATCTAAATAAATGTAATTAGCTTCAATACCATCAGGATTCATTTCTTTAACTAGATTTAATATGTCATCATCAGTTAAGCCATCTTCATATTTATAACAGACAGGATGAGCAAGGACTACTATACCACCTGCTTCTCTTATTAAATCACTTGCTTCCTTAGGACTAATAGCTTCCTTTTCTACATAGCAAGGACATCCTTCATTCATTATTGCTTCAATAAATTCACCTTTACTAGGAATATGTCCAAAAGTTTTTAATAGTAATTCCTTATTATCTTCATTTTCTACAATATTAAGAGCAATATGAGCTTTAGTAACAGCATCAATCTTATCTAAAGAATCAACATCAATGATATAACCCAACTCTTTTAATTTAGTAGCAACATCATGTAAATAAATATGCCTAGCATTTCTAATCGAGTATAACTTATCAGTAAACTTTTTATTGTTAATATCAAAGTTATATCCTAATACATGAATACCTATTCCCTTATATTTAGTAGATATTTCTACAGCAGGAATTATCTTTATATTGTTCGTTTGCGCATAATTAAATAACTCATCATTATAAGCAAGAGTTGTATCATGATCTGCTATTGCAATAACACAAACCCCATTATTAACTGCTCTATCAATAATTTCTTTAGGAGATAATTCTCCATCAGATAAATTACTATGAATATGTAAATCAATAAGTTTTTTCATCAAAACCACCTCGCTTTAATATAATTAATGTAAAGTTCCTAAAGATTTAACTTTATGTTGAGAATTTGCAGCAATTTCTGATTTACTAATATCTAAATTCATAATCGCATCACATATTTTATAATAATAAAATCTAATCAAAGAGTTATAATCATTTTCAGTCATTGCAATAGTCAAATTCTTTTTATATTCTTCTCTTTCACTAACTTCAATATAGACAGGAGGCAAATCAATTCTTTTAAATAACAAATTTTGTAAAGCCCTAAATGTTCTTTTATTACCATCTGCGAAAGGTTGTAAATAAATTAAATCTGCAGTTAAAGATACAGTATTATTAATATATCCAAAAATATCTCCTTCTTCTAATGGAATAAAAATATCATTAGATGTTGCTATATACTGATTGAATCTCTCTTTTGCAACATTAGCAGTAGGTACCTCTACAGGTAAATCATATAAAATTGCATCGCAATCTCTTAAAGTACCACCAAAATGAGGGTTAGGACATTTAGAATATAATTTCTGATGTAAAACTAGTGAAGTTGTAAAAATATTAAAATAATCCTTATCAAAATCAAAAGTCTGAATATAATCGTAAATTGTCCCCAATCCTGCTATTTCTTCTTTAGAAACATTAGGTTCAACTCTAGCTTCGTTAAAGACATATTGTTTCTTATATTCGTTAATAACAAAAGAAAATTCTGGTTTTATAACAAAATCATAATACGTAGTAATAATATTTTCTGGAATAAAATCATCATCAGAATACAATCTATTTTGTTCTTTTCTCTTTTTATAACCATACATCATTGAACTTATAAAAAATCTTGCTTCATCATTATTCATATTAACACCTCTTTAATTGTCGCATACTATATCATATTTCAATTTAATAGTCAATTTTAGTAATAAAAATAAATAATATATTCTTACAAAATATAAGTTATATTTTCATATAAATTTATATATTTATTATATTTGGTTAGAAATGAACCTTTAGAATTTTATTTCTATAAACGAATTTTCGGAAAAATATATAGAGCACTAATGTTAATTAAGTGTTCTTTTTTGTAAACATATTTATACGCTTTACACAGTTTATTTATCCCGCCATCAGTTCTATAAGATATAAATGTCAATTTTTTTTACAAAAAACTTTCAAAAAATGCTTGTATTTCAAGGATTTCTATGATAATATTAATTACGTGTGACTGCTTAGATGTGGGAGGTTGTCGATACGCCAGGTTAAGTTGTTAATCAGCTATCGGGTTATTCACACGGAGCAAGTCTATACTAGATATAGGCGAAGGGAGGACGTAAATAGTGTCAACACAAAAGATTCGTATTAAGTTAAAAGCATATGATCATAAGATACTTGACAATGCTGTAACTAAAATTGTTGAAACAATCAAAAGAACTGGAGGAGATATAGTTGGACCTGTACCTCTACCAACAGAAATTGAGAAATTCACAATTTTAAGAGCTGTTCACAAATATAAAGATAGTCGTGAACAATTCGAAAGAAGAACACACAAGAGATTAATTGACATTAAAAGCCCAAGTAAAGAAACGATTGATGCATTAGCACATCTTGATTTACCAAGTGGTGTCGATATCAAAATCAAAACAATCTAAAATAGGAGGAAATGAAAATGAAAGGAATCTTAGGTACAAAAAAAGGAATGACTCAAGTATTCACTACTGATGGTAAGCTTATTCCTGTAACTGTTGTAGAAGTTGAACCTAATGTTGTTACACAAATCAAAACTAATGAAACAGATGGTTATGAAGCAATTCAATTAGGTTATAAAACAATTAGAGAAAAATTAAGTAACAAACCAAAGATGGGTCATACCACTAAAGCTAATACTGAACCTAAGCGCTTCTTAAGAGAAATAAAAGGCGTAAATGTAGCTGATTACACTTTAGGACAAGTATTAGATGCTAGCGTATTTGAAGCTGGTGAAATTGTAGACGTTAGCGGAGTAAGCAAAGGAAAAGGTTTCCAAGGTGTAATCAAACGTCACAATCAAAGTCGTGGACCTATGGGACACGGTTCACAATATCATCGTGGAGTTGGATCTTTAGGGACAATGAGACCAATGCACGTATTAAAAGGTAAGAAATTACCAGGACAAATGGGTAACGTAAACTCTACTGTTCAAAACCTTGAAGTAGTGGCAGTAGACTTAGAAAATAATGTAATTTTAATTAAAGGTAATGTTCCTGGACCAAAAGAAGGGCTAGTAGTAATTAAAACAGCTGTTAAAAAGCCAGGTAAGAAAAACACTGCTAAAGACTTAATCACTTATGAAGAGATGAAAGAAGCAGAGACTACTGCTGAAGTAGAAGAAAATACTAATACTGAAGAAGTAGTAGAAGAAGCTACAACTACTGAGTCTGTTGAAACAGCAAACGAATAGATATCACTACCTATAATTAAATTTATTAATGTGTAGTGAAAGGAGGAAAAAGTATGAAAAAGATAGATCTTTTAAATCTTAAAGGTGAAAAAGTAAATGAATTAAAATTAAATGAAGAAATATTTTCTATTACCCCAAATGATAAAGTATTATATGATGCAATCATTTTAGCAAGAGCATCATTAAGACAAGGAACACACTCTACTAAAAACCGTTCAGAAGTTAGCGGTGGAGGACGTAAACCTTGGAGACAAAAAGGAACAGGACATGCACGTCAAGGTTCTATTAGAGCTGTACAATGGGTAGGTGGAGGAAGATATGGAACTCCAGTACCAAGAGATTACAGCAAGAAACAAAATCGCAAAGAAAGAAGATTAGCATTAAAGAGTGCTTTAAGTCATAAATTTAATGATAATGAAGTGATTGTTATGGAAGAGTTAGTTCTTAACACTCCAAAGACAAAAGAAATGATTACTTTATTAAACACTTTAAAAGTAGCTGACAAGAAAGTACTATTTGTAGTAGAAGACTTTACAGAGAATGTAATTTTAGCATCTAGAAACGTTCAAAACGTAGCATTAATAGCAGCTAATGAAATAAATGTTTTAGACTTAGTTAACTCTGATGTTGTAGTCTTTACAAGTGAAGCTATTAAAAAGATAGAGGAGGCTCTTAAATAATGGATACTAAATACTTAGATATAATTAAAGCTCCTGTTATAACTGAAAAAAGTGGTGTTTTAGGAGAGAAAAATCAATATGTATTTAAGGTTTCTTCTAAAGCTAATAAAATCGAAATTAAACAAGCTATTGAAAAAATCTTTAAAGTACATGTAAAACAAATAAGAACATTAAATGTTAAACCTAAAAAAAGAAGAGTTGGTCGCTATACTGGACTTACAAATAGATATAAGAAAGCTATTGTAACTCTAGCAGATGGTGAACAAATTGATCTTGGTTAGAAGGAGGAAATAAAATATGGCAATAAGAAATTATAAACCTACTACACCAGGACGTAGAGGAATGAGTACTCTAACAAATGAAGAGATTACTAAATCTACTCCAGAGAAAAGTTTAACAGTAACACTTAAGAAAAACTCTGGACGTAATAATCAAGGAAAAATAACTGTTCGTCATCAAGGTGGCGGCGTTAAAAGAAAATATCGTATTATCGACTTTAAAAGAGATAAGAAAGATATCGCTGGTGTTGTAGCAAGCATAGAATACGATCCAAATAGAACAGCAAATATTGCTTTAATTAACTATATGGATGGTGAGAAAAGATATATCATCGCTCCTAAGAATTTAAAAGTAGGAGATAAAATAGTAAGCGGTGAAAATGTGGATATAAAAGTAGGAAATGCTCTTCCTATTATGAATATTCCAGTAGGTACTGTTATTCATAACATTGAACTTCGCCCAGGAAAAGGAGCAGCTTTAGCAAGAAGTGCTGGAACTAGTGCTCAAATCCTTGGACGTGAAGGAAAATATGTAATGATTAGATTATCAAGTGGAGAACAAAGAAAAGTACTTGGTACTTGTATGGCTACTATTGGTGTTGTTGGTAACGAAGATGCTAGTCTAGTTAAAATTGGTAAAGCAGGACGTAAACGTCATATGGGTATTCGCCCAACAGTTCGTGGTTCTGTTATGAACCCTAATGACCATCCACACGGTGGTGGTGAAGGACGTGCTCCAGTTGGACGTAAGGCACCTCTTACTCCATGGGGTAAACCTGCTCTTGGATATAAAACAAGAAATAATAAAAAGACAGACAAATTTATTGTACGTCGTCGTAATAGTAAATAGGAGGATAAAACATGGCTAGAAGTTTAAAGAAAGGACCTTATGTTTTCGAAAGACTATTAAAAAAGGTTCAAAAATTAAATGAAACTGGAAAAAAAGAAGTAATTAAGACTTGGTCACGCCGTTCTACTATCTTTCCTGAATTTATCGGCCACACCTTTGCAGTTCATAACGGTAAAGAATTTATCCCCGTTTATGTTACTGAAGACATGGTTGGACACAAATTAGGAGAATTTGCTTTAACTCGTAAAAATGGTGGACATGGCTCTGACAAAAAATAATAAAACTAGGAGGAGTTAGAAAATGGAAGCAAAAGCAATCGCTAAAATGCAAAGAATATCACCTATTAAAGCTCGTTTAGTAATTGATACTATTCGTGGCAAAAAAGTAAGTGATGCTCTAGCAATATTAGAAAATACAAATAAAAAAGCAGCTATCCTTACTAAAAAAGTTTTAAATTCAGCAGTAGCAAATGCTGTTAATAATAATAAATTAAATGCTGATGATTTATATGTAAAGGAAGCACGTGTAGATGCTGGTCCAGTAATGAAAAGAGTATTATTCGATTCACGTGGACGCATCGGACATAAAGATAAAAGAACAAGTCACATTGTAATAACAGTGGCTGAACCTACAAAATAATAAGGAGGAACTATAATGGGACAAAAAGTTAATCCAAACGGACTAAGACTTGGCATCAATAAGACTTGGGAAGCTAAATGGTATGCTCCTAAAGGTGAAGTTTCTAAAACACTAACAAATGATATTAAAATTAGAAACTATCTAGAAGAAAATCTTAAAAATGCAGGAATTGCCAAAGTCGAAATAGAAAGAACTCCAAAGAAATGTGAAGTTTCTATTCATACATCACGTCCAGGTGTTATCATCGGTCGTGGTGGTGAAGAAATTACAAAACTTAAGGATAAACTATCAAAAGTCGTTGGTGAGAATATTAATATATCAATCGTTGATATCAAAAAAGCAGATCTTAATGCACAATTAGTTGCTGATTCAATTGCAAGTCAAATTACAAATAGAGCATCATTTAGAATGGCTCAAAAACGTGCGATTAGAAATGCTATGAAAGCAGGAGCTAAAGGTATCAAAACAAAAGTATCAGGACGTTTAGGTGGTGCTGATATGGCTCGTAGTGAAGGATATACAGAAGGAACAATCCCACTACATACATTAAGAGCAGATGTTGATTATGCTACAAGTGAAGCAGATACAACATATGGTAAAATTGGTGTAAAAGTATGGATTTACAAAGGAGAAATCCTACCATCAAAGAATAAAGAAAGTAAAGAAAGAAAAGCTAAAGGAGGTAATTAGAGTGTTAATACCATCAAGAACTAAATATCGTCGTGTTCACAGATTACCTTACGAAGGCAAATCTAGAGGTAATCGTGAGTTACACTTTGGTGAGTATGGATTACAAGCTAAAGAAGGAGCATGGATAACAGCAAATCAAATCGAAGCAGCTCGTGTTGCCATGACTCGTTATATGAAACGTGGTGGTAAAGTATGGATCAATATATTCCCACACATGCCACTAACTAAAAAGCCTATCGGTACTCGTCAAGGTAAAGGTAAAGGTAATGTTGAAGAATGGGTAGCAGTAGTTAAAGAAGGAAAAATCATGTTTGAAGTAGCAGGTGTTTCTGAAGAAGTTGCTCGTGAAGCATTAAGACTAGCAAGCCATAAATTACCAATAACTTGCAGATTTGTAAAAAGAGAAGGAGGTGTCGAAAGTGAAGGTTAAAGAAATTAGAGAATTAACAAACGAAGAAATTCATGCAAAACTTAAAGAATCTAAAGAAGAACTATTCAACTTAAGATTTAGTGGCGCAATGGGTAACCTAGAAAAACCTTCTAGACTAAGAGACTTAAGACACCAAGTAGCAAGATTAAAAACCGTTTTAAAAGAACGTGAGAAAGAAGAAAAGGTTGATTAGGAGGTAAGTTATGGAAAAGAAAATGACACATGAATTAGTTGGTAAAGTTGTTAGTACAAAAAACAATAAAACTATTACAGTTTTAGTTGAAACACATAAAATGCACCCAAAATATCACAAAAGAGTTAAATCATCTAAAAAGTACAGTGTACATGATGAAACAAATAAAGCAAAAGTAGGAGATGTAGTTAGAATTGTTGAAACTAAACCAATTTCTAAAACTAAACATTTCTATTTAAAAGAAATCGTAAAAGAAGCAGTTATTCTATAACTCTTAAGGTAAAGGAGGATAATCTATGTTACAACAAGAAAGTAGATTAAAAGTTGCAGACAACTCAGGAGCACGTGAATTACTAGTAATTAGAGTGCTAGGAGGAAGTCATGTTAAAACTGGAAATATCGGAGATGTAGTTGTTGGAACCGTTAAAAATGCTATACCAAATTCACCACTTCCTAAAGGTAAAGTTGTAAAAGCTGTAATCGTAAGAAGTAAAAGAGGAGTAAGACGTGAAGATGGTAGTTATATCAAATTTGATGATAATGCATGTGTAATCATTAAAGATGATAAAAGTCCAGTCGGAACTCGTGTCTTTGGTCCAGTAGCGCGTGAACTTCGTGATAAAGACTATATGAAGATAGTAAGTCTTGCGAAAGAAGTACTATAAGGAGGAAAGTTATGAAGTTAAAAGTTGGAGATAAAGTCGTTGTTATAAGCGGTGCTGATAAAGGTAAAGAAGGAAAAATAATCAGAACACTTAGAAGCGAAAATAAAGTTATTGTAGAAGGAGTACATATTGTAAAGAAACATCAAAAGCCTACAGGAAATAACTCAGGCGGAATTCTTGAAATAGAAGCTCCTATCGCTGCATCTAATGTTATGATAATTGATCCTAAAACTAAAAAAGGTACAAGAATCGGACATACAACAGACAAAAATGGAAAAAAAGTAAGAATAAGTACTAAATCAAAAGAAGTACTAGATTAGTGGAAGGAGGTTACATAAATGACATTAAAAGAAAAATATAATAAAGAAGTAGTTCCAGCTCTTATGAGTAAATATGGTTATAAATCTATAATGGAAGTACCAAAACTAGAAAAAGTTGTTATCAATATGGGTGTTGGAGATGCTACTACAAATTCTAAACTATTAGATGCTGCAGTATCAGATCTTGAAAAAATATCAGGACAAAAACCAGTAGTTACAAAAGCTAAAAAATCTATCGCTGGTTTTAAGATAAGAGAAGGACAAAAGATTGGTTGTAAAGTAACACTTAGAAGTGATAACATGTATAACTTTGTTGATAAACTAGTATCTATCTCACTTCCACAAGTTCGTGATTTTAGAGGAATTAATCCAAAATCTTTCGATGGTCGTGGTAATTATACATTAGGTATAAAAGAACAATTAATCTTCAATGAAATAAACTATGATGAAATAGTTAAAGTACGTGGTATGGATATTATATTCGTAACAACTGCTAAAACTAATGAAGAAGCATATGACCTATTAAAAGGTTTAGGACTTCCTTTTAGAAAGTAATGGAGGGAAAAAGATGGCAAGAAAAAGTATGGTTGTAAAACAAAGTAGAAAGCCAAAATACAAAGTACGTGAATATACTCGTTGTTCACGTTGTGGCAGACCACATGCAGTTATGAGTAAATTTGGAATCTGCCGTATTTGCTTCCGTGAATTGGCTTATAAAGGACAAATACCAGGCGTTAAAAAATCAAGCTGGTAGAAAAGGAGGAAAAAAGATGGCTGTAGTTACAGATACAATTGCAGATATGTTAACTCGTATTCGTAATGCTAATGCTATGCGTTATGAAGAAGTAAAAGTTCCTTCATCAAAATTAAAATTAGAAATAGCAAGAATTTTAAAAGAAGAAGGATTTATTAAAGATTACAAGTTAGAGAAAAATGATGTACAAGGTACTATTGTTCTAACATTAAAATATGGTGAAAACAAAGAAAGAGTAATAACAGGCTTAAAGAGAATTTCTAAACCAGGACTTAGAGTATATGCTAAAAATGATGAAGTTCCAAGAGTATTAAATGGACTAGGAATTGCAATCATTTCTACATCTAAAGGAATTATGACAGATAAAGAAGCAAGAAAACAAAAACTTGGTGGCGAAGTCTTAGCTTATGTATGGTAAAAGGAGGTGTTTTGAATGAGCCGTATTGGAAATCGTAAAATTGAAGTTCCCGCAGGAGTAACAGTTGCGGAAGAAAACGGAATCGTAACAGTTACTGGCCCAAAGGGAAGCTTGAGCCAAAAAATGCTAAAAGGAATTAGCATGGAACAGAAAGATAATGAAATAACATTAACAAGAGTAAGCGATGCAGTAAAAGCAATGCATGGAACAATGAATGCACTTCTTCAAAATATGATTACAGGTGTAACTAAAGGATATGAGAAGGGACTAGAAATAGTAGGTGTTGGATATCGTTTCAATGTAAGTGGTAAAAAATTAACTATTAATGCAGGTTATTCTCATCCAGTAGAAATGACTATACCTGAAGGGCTTACTGTAGAAGCACAATCTAATACAGAAATAACTGTTAAAGGTATTGATAAAGCCTTAGTTGGTGAATTTGCTGCCAACGTAAGAAAAGTACGTCGCCCTGAACCATATAAAGGTAAAGGTATTCGCTATAAAGATGAACATATTAGACGTAAAGAAGGAAAGAAAGCTGCTTAAGCTAGTAGGAAGGAGAGAAATATATGATTAGTAAAAAGTCAAGAAATAGCATGAGACAAGTACGTCATGCTAGAATTAGAACTCATTTATGTGGAACAAGTGAGATTCCAAGACTAAATGTATTTAGATCAAATACAGCAATTTATGCACAAGTTATTGATGATGAGAGTTCTACTACTTTAGTATCTGCTTCTTCTAGAGATAAAGATTTAAATTTAAAGAATAAATCAAATATTGAAGCAGCTACTGCTGTAGGTGTTAGCATTGCTAAAAAATGTAGTGAAGCTGGCATTAAAAAAGTAGTATTTGATAGAGGTGGATATCTTTATCATGGACGTGTTAAAGCATTAGCAGATGCAGCACGTGAAAATGGACTAGAGTTCTAAGGAGGGTAAATATGCAAAGACAAAAAAACGATGCCAAAGAAAAGCAATTCGAAGAACTAGTCGTTCAACTTAAAAGTGTAGTTAAAGTTACTAAAGGTGGACGTCAACGTCGTTTTTCAGCAGTTGTTGTCGTTGGAGATCGTAAAGGACATGTTGGTATCGGTACAGGTAAAGCTTTTGAAGTACCAGATGCTATAAAAAAAGCAATTCAAGATGCTAATAAGAATATGATTACTATAGATTTAATAAATGGAAGAACTATTGCTCATGAAGTAATGGGAGTAAGTGGAGCTGCCAGAGTAATGTTAAAACCAGCTAAAGAAGGTACTGGTATCATTGCTGGAGGTAGTGTAAGAGCTGTCCTTGAACTAGCTGGAGTTCGTGATGTTGTATCAAAATCTCTTGGAGCTAGAACTAAACTAAATATGGCAAATGCTGCTATAAATGGTCTTAAAAGTATTAAAACTGCTGAAGAAGTTGCAAAACTTCGTGGTAAAAGTGTAGAGGAGATTTTAGGATAATGAAGTTACATGAATTAAAGAAAAATGAAGGCGCTACTTTCCGTAAAAAGATAGTAGGGCGTGGATCTGGTTCAGGACTAGGTAAAACATCAGGCCGTGGACAAAAAGGACAAAATGCTCGTAGTGGTGGAGGAGTTTCACCAGTATTCGAAGGTGGACAATTACCACTATATAGAAGACTTCCAAAAAGAGGATTTAGTAATCATGATTTTAAAACAGTATATGCCGTAATTAATCTTTCAGATTTAAATGTATTTAATGATGGAGATGTTGTTACACCAGCATTACTTAAAGAAAGAGGAATTGTTAAAAAACAACTTAATGGAATTAAAGTATTAGGAAATGGTACACTTGAAAAGAAAATAACTATACAAGCTCATAGATTTTCAAGTAGTGCTTTAAGAAAAATAGAAGAATCAGGAAGTAAAGCCGAGGTGATCTAAAATGCCTCTATTGAAGCAATTATTTAAGCCTACAAATAGAGATTTATTAAAAAGAATTGGTTTTACTTTAGTAGCATTAGCAATATTTATAATTGGAACAACAATTCAAGTTCCAGGAACAGATAGTATTACTAGTAACCTAGGTTTTCTAGAATTAATTAATACTATGGGTGGCGGAGCTTTGGAAAACTTTTCAATCTTTGCTTTAGGTGTTACACCTTATATTACAGCAACGATTGTTATGCAACTATTGGGAGAACTAATTCCTTATTTCCAAGACTTAAATAAACAAGGACATGTAGGTAGACAAAAAATCAATACCTATTCAAGATACATGGGAATACTTTTTGCCTTTATTCAAGGCTATGCCTTCTCATTTATGTTCTTAGGTAGAACTGCAAGTGCTGCTGAATACATCTATATATCAGTAGTATTGACTGCAGGAACTGCTTTCCTACTATGGTTAGGAGATCAAATTACAAGAAAAGGTATTGGTAATGGTTTAAGTCTAATAATTATGGCTGGTATTATTGCAACTCTACCACAAATGTTTATTGATGCTTTTGGAGGATTAGTAATCTTTGATGGTACTGCTCAAGAAATAACATTAGGTATAGTTAAGTTTATTTTATTCGCTATAATCTACTTTGCTATTATCGTTGGTGTTATATTTGTACAAATGGCTGAAAGAAAAGTTCCAATTCAATATGCTAATAAATCAACAAGTTATGGTCAAAGCGCAGCATCATATGTGCCAATTAAAGTAAATACCGCTGGGGTTGTACCTGTGATATTTGCATCAAGCTTAATGGCAATACCAGGAATTATTGCTGGCTTAATAAATAATGAAGGTTTTAGTCTTTTTGTTAGTAACTATTTAACTTATACAACACCTGTAGGATTTATAATTTATGTAATATTTATATTTCTATTTGGTTTTGTATATACTTACATGGTTTTCAAACCAGAAGACTTTGCTAAAAATCTTCAAGAAAGTGGAGGTTACATACCAGGAATTAGACCAGGTAATGAAACTAAAACTTACTTATCAAAAGTATTAACAAGAATAACTTGTCTAGGCTCAGTCTTCTTAGCAATTATTGTAGCCTTACCAATAATATTCTCAAACGTCACAAGCTTACCAACAAGTGTTAGTATTGGAGGTACAGGATTACTAATTGTTGTAGGAGTTGCTCTAGAAACTTATAAACAAATAGAAGGAAGTCTTCTTTCTAGAAATTATAAGAAGGGTTATGCAAGAAGATGAAAAATATAATTTTTATCGCCCCACCTGCCGCAGGTAAGGGGACTCAAAGTGCTATTTTAGAAAAAAAATATAATTTACCTCATATTTCAACTGGTGATATCTTAAGAGAAGAATCTAAAAAAGATAGTGAACTGGGTAGATATATTTCTGAAGTATTAAGTAGTGGTAGCTTAGTAAAAGATGAAGTTACATATGAACTTCTAAGAAATCGTCTATCACAAGAAGATTGTAAAAATGGTTATATTTTAGATGGCTTTCCAAGAAATATAGAACAAGCCTATAAATATGATGAAATACTTAAAGATTTAAATCAAGAATTAGGCTATGTAATTCAGTTAGATATTGATGAAGAAACACTTGAAAAAAGAATAACTGGAAGAAGAATATGTGAAGATTGTGGAAGTGTTTATAATATAAATTCACTTAATGAGAAACCAAAAATAGAATCAATTTGTGATAAATGTAATGGAAAATTATATCAAAGAAACGATGATAATATAACTTCATTTAAGAATAGATATAATTTATATACAGAAAAAACTAAACCACTACTTGACTATTACGAAAAAAAAGGTATATTATATGTAATCAATGGAAATGACTCAGTTGAAGAAGTTTCTAAAAGAATAGATACCGTTTTAAAAAAGGGGATGTAAATAATGATTACTCTAAAAAGTAAAAGAGAAATTGAATTATTAAAGGAAGCTGGACATATTGTCTACCTTACTCATCAGTATTTACGTCCCCTAATTAAAGCCGGTGTCAAAACAAAAGAATTAGATCAAGAAGCTGAAAAATTCATTAGAAGTAAAGGAGCGACTCCATCATTTAAAGGATATGAAGGTTTTCCTTCAACTCTTTGCATAAGTATTAATGATGAAGTTGTTCATGGTTTTCCAAGTGAAAGAGTGCTTCAAGATGGAGATATAATATCTATTGATATTGGCGCTTGTTATAAGGGCTATCATGGTGACTCTGCCTGGACATATACAGTAGGAGAAGTTAGTGATGATGCTAAATACCTATTAGAACATACAGAAAAAGCTTTATATGAAGGTATTAAACAAGCGAAAGTTGGTAATAGAATAGGCGATATTAGTTATGCAATAGAGAAGTATGCAACTGAACATAACTTAGGTATCGTCAAAGAATTAGTAGGACATGGTGTTGGGACTAGCGTCCATGAAGCACCTGATGTTCCAAACTATGGTACTAAAGGAACAGGACCTAAAATTAGAGATGGCATGGTTATTGCCATTGAACCAATGTTAACTTTAGGAAGTCCAGATATATATATAGAAGATAATGACTGGACCGTTAAAACAGTTGACTCCTCATTATCAGCACATTTTGAACATACAATTGCTATTACTAATGAAGGAGTTATTATATTAACAGGAGATGATGTTTAATGGCTAAAGATGATGTTATTGAAGTTGAAGGTAAAGTCCTAGAAATTATACCAGGTGGTAAGTTCAAAGTACAGCTAGAAAACGGACATATAGTAGAAGCTCACGTTTCTGGTAAAATACGAATGAACTACATTCGCATCTTACCGGGGGATACCGTTATGTTAGAACTATCACCTTATGATTTAACACGTGGGCGTATTACCTATCGTAAATAATAGGAGGGATAAAAATGAAAGTAAGAGCAAGTGTTAAGAAAATTTGCCCAAAATGCAAAATAGTAAGAAGAAAAGGTAAAATTAGAGTAATTTGTGAAAATCCAAAACACAAACAAGTACAAGGTTAATAAGGAGGAGAAGTTATGGCACGTATTAAAGGTGTAGATATTCCAAATGACAAACATATATGTATATCACTTACATATATCTATGGTATTGGTAGAAGTTTAGCTAAAAAAATCTGTAAAAATGCTAAAGTTGACCCAACTAAAAAAGCAGGAGATTTAACTCAAGAAGAGTTAATTGCCTTAAGAGATGAAATTAACAATCATCCAACAGAAGGTGACCTACGTCGTGAAGTTAGTATGAATATTAAGACTAAAATGGAAATTAATTCATATGAGGGAACACGTCATAAAAAAGGATTACCTGTAAGAGGTCAAAGAACAAATAGAAACGCTCGTACTCGTAAGGGTAGAGGTAAAGTAGTAGCTAACAAGAAAAAGTAGTTAGGAGGTTATTATGGCTTATAAAACAAGAAAAAGAAAAGTTAAAAAGAATGTACCTGAAGGTGTAGTACATATTGGTGCAACTTTCAATAATACAATCGTTACTATCACAGATAAAGAAGGTAATACAATAAGTTGGGCATCAGCTGGAGCCCTAGGATTTAAAGGAAGTAAGAAATCAACACCATTCGCAGCAGGAATGGCCGCAGAACAAGCTGGTAAAGCGGCTTTCGATATGGGAATGCGTAAAGTAGAAGTTTTTGTTAAAGGATTAGGACCAGGAAGAGAAACAGCAATCAGATCACTTCAAACAGCAGGTCTTGAAGTAACAGGAATTACTGATGTTACACCAATTCCACACAATGGATGCCGTCCACCAAAGCGTCCTCGTGGATAATAAAAGGGAGGTTAATAAATTGATAGAATTTGAAAAACCAGTTTATAAAATTACTGATTATGTAGAAAATAATTTCTATGGAAAATTTGAACTAGAACCACTAGAAAGAGGTTTTGGTACAACTTTAGGAAATGCTTTAAGAAGAGTAATGTTATCATCATTACCAGGTAGTGCAATTAGTGCTGTTAAAATTGAGGGTGTATTACATGAATTCCAAACTATGGATGGAGTTATCGAAGATGTAACTACAATTATCCTTAACTTAAAAGGAGTAGTTGTTAAGAATCATACAGAAGATACTAAAATAATTACTCTTAATAAAGTTGGAGAAGGAGTAGTAACAGCTGCTGATATTGAAGCAGATAGTGATATTGAAATAATCAATAAAGATCACGTTATCGCTACTCTTGCTAAAGGTGGATCAATAAATATGACTATGATTGTTACTAATGGTCGTGGTTATGTTAAGAGTGAAGATTCTAATCTTAAAGAAGATGATAAGAAAAATGGTTTTATTGCAATGGACGCTATCTATTCTCCAATTGAGCGAGTTTCATATGAAGTAGAAAGTGCTAGAGTTGGACAAGATGAAAGTTACGATAAATTAGTAATGGAAGTATGGACTAATGGTTCTATTAAACCAGAAGAGTCTATTGCCCTAGCAGCTAAAATCTTAATTGAACACTTTAAACTAGTTACAGAATTAAGTGATATCTCTAATGTAAGTGGTATGATGATAGAAAAAACAGAAGATCCTAAGACAAAAGCATTAGAAACATCTATTGAAGATTTAGACTTCTCAGTAAGAGCATATAACTGCTTAAAAAGAGCAGGTGTTCATACCTTACAAGACTTAGTTAATAAGAGTGAAAACGATATGATGAAAATCCGTAACTTAGGAAAGAAATCATTAAAAGAAGTATTAGATAAAATTAAAGAATTAGGGCTTGACCTAAGAGAAGATGATTAAGGAGGTAAACTTATGGCATATAGAAAATTAGGCGTTGATAATAAACACAGAAGAAGTATGTTAGCAACTCTTACTAAACAAGTAATTATGAATGGCCAAATAACAACTACTGAAACAAGAGCTAAAGAAGTTAGAAAAGCTGTTGATAAAATGATTACTTATGGTAAGAAGGGAGATCTTGGTAGTCGTCGTAGAGCCCTAGCTTTCTTACATAATGATAAAGCTGTTGTAAATAAAATATTTAATGAACTAGCTCCACTATATTCTAATCGTAATGGTGGATATACACAGATTTTAAAACTTAGTGAACGTCGTGGAGATGGAGCCTTACTTGCTATCATTAAATTAGTAGATGAAGAGACTAAAGAAGAGACAAAATAATGTCTCTTCTTTATTGATTTTATCAAGAAACATGGTATAATAAAGCTACTTAATTAAGAAAGGTGATTAATATGGTTGATAAAAAGAAATTAATTAAGATAAGAAATATATCAATAGGAGCAATAATAGGAATTACTATAGGCGGGGTAGGAACTAATTTATTAGAAGGTATAACAAGTAGTGGTATTATAAATATACCTTTTATAATAGATGAAATACCAGTATATCCTATAACGAAACAAGAATTTTATATAGACAGTATATCCGAAAATGATAATATAATAAGAGAAAAGGAACCTACTAAATCTAATATGACAAAAGGTGACATATTAATGTTAAATGATGCTGAAATAAATATTACAGAACCATATAAAGAAAGATTTGATACTGAATGGCGGACTTATGTAACTGATTTAGAATATGTAAAAGAAACTACAACTTATGCTTTTAAATCACTAACAGAAGATGAAAAAGAAGAAAAAATTAAAAATTTTAAAGAAGGAAATATAGAATTAGCAGTAGAAAACTATGATACTTTATCCGAAACAGAAGAAGAAATAATTTATCTAACCAAAGAAGAATTAGAAAATAACACATATTCAGCAAGTTTAATTATAAATAATATTGACTATAAAAATAAAAAAATGACTGATGAGAGCGAAAGCTATAATATTGTATATAGTGCTGCATATAGTGTAACGTCAGTTTCAGTAGGAATATTTGGTGGATTATTTGCTTATATTATTGGAGAAAAAGATAAAAAAAATGTAAAGAAGAAGATAAAGTAAGTAATAATAAAAGAAACTAAATATAAAATATTGAATTGTAGAATTTTTTATTAAATTAGTAGATGAAGAGACTAAAGAAGAGATAAAATGAAAATAATGTCTCTTTTTTTTGATTATAAAGGAAAAAATGATATAATAAAAAGTATCTTGAGGAGGAAGTAGTATGAAAGACAAAAATAAAAGTATTAGAAACTTAACAATAGGAGCTGTAACAGGAGGTTTAATTGTAGGAGGAGCTACTCTTGCTTTAATTGAGAAGAAACCATTTATAAGAGATTATATAGATACTTATCGAGTAACCACAGATACAACTATTAAGACAACAGAAGGTTTAACTAGATTAAAACCATCAGTACAATATTTAACTGCAGATAAAATCAAAGATATAAATCAACTAGAGGTAAAAAGCTACACACAAACAAAGGATAGTTATGATGTAGACGTATATGGTTTTTCAAATGGCAGTTTAACAGACAAAGAAATAACTACAAAACAAAATCAATTTGAAAATGGCAATGCTCTATTATCAATGAGTAATTATGATAATCATGATGAATATCAAGTAGAAACTAGAGAATTACCTGCAAGTTATGAAAATATTCTAGAAGAAATAAGTATCAAAACTATTAATTATAATAGTGTAATAAAGGTAAGAGAAAGTAGAGAAACTAATATAAAAGATACAACTTTTTGGATTTTAATGACAGCAGTAGGGGCTTATATTGGACTTATGTGTGGTAATGCAGTAGATGTAGTATTTTCTAAAAAATTAAAGAAGAAAACAAAATAATGTCATTATTTGCCTATAATTTCCACTTGCTCATTCTCTCATTCTGTACTACAATGATTAAAATGGAGAAGTGCTATGGAAAACAATATAAAAATTACAATTTTAAATGAAGCAAAAGAAAGTATTGAAAACGGAGATATAAATAATGCAGAATCATTACTTAAAGGATATCTTGATTTTAATAAAGACTCTGAAGTTGCCGCCTTACTTGCAGTCATTTACACTCAAAGAGGAGAACTAAAGGAAGCACTAGAGATATTAAAAAGTCAAGATTCTAATTATTTTTGTGTTTATAAAAGTCTAAGTGAAGTATATATTAAATTAGAAAAATATGACAAACTATACAATTTATGGAAGAAAAATATAAATAGAAACTTTCAAGATTTAAAGAGAGAAAAAGATTTAAAAAAAACAGAACAATATTTAAAAAGAGTACAAGTATTTTTAAAATTATTTGTAAATAAAAGAATAGAGACACCTAAAGAATTAGACTATAAGGAACAACAGTATATGAAATATGATCATAAAAAAGCTTTAGAGCATATTACCTTAAGACATACTAGTAAAAATAATATACCAACTAAAGATACTGGAACAATTTTTTATAATAAATATGATTTAGAAGAATTATTTCTTGCCATATCAAGAAATATTGAGTTTGAAAAAAGAGAAATAAAATTGAATTGGGATTTTTCCGATACATATATCTTTAGATTTGCTAATATAGGAATTAGTGACTATGATGGTAGAAAATTAAATTTTATACGTGTTGCAACTATTCCTAATACTAATAAAATAATTACTATGTTTCCTACCTATAATAGAAAGAGTTCAACTGTATGTTCACTTCAAAAAGAAGATATGCTTTCAATATGTAATTCTATTGTTCATACAGATAGAACTTATAGAGTTAAAACATATAGTATTAACAAAAAGTAGTTGCAATACCTAATATTATTTCGTATAATAATACTAGATTTTAAATGTGGTTGTAGTAGTAAAAAAGACCTATTTTAATAGAGAGTTTGTGGTTGGTGTAAACAAACATAATAGCTTTTTGAACTTGATAACCTTAAACATTTACGGATAAGTCCGATATAACTTTAAAGTGCATAGATTTCTATGAAATAAGGTGGTACCACGGGTTATCTCGTCCTTATTAATAGGAATCTATTTTTGTTAGGAGGTATGTCTATGTTAGAAGAAGTAATTTTATTTATTATGACTTTTTTACTAATTTTTATAATCTATGAATTATTTTTAGTAAGAAAATCTAAAAAAGATAAAAGAAGAAAGAAACCAGTTGAGGTTAATTACCTGATAGGTAAATATAACCTTGATTTAGATAAACTAAACTATAAGAGACTCTTAAATATAATTAGTGCTGTTAGTGCTTTCGATATTTCATTAGTAGTAACAATAGTCTCATTATTAGATAGTTTTTATCTACAGTTATTGATAGGATTTGTCTTAATAATGCTATTAATAATTGTAAGTTATGACATAGTAGGAAGAATATACAAGAAGAAAGGATGTTGCAAGAATGGAAAAAATTAATGATATAGAAAAGAAATGGCAAGATTATTGGCTAAATAATAAGTGCTTTAAAGCTGTAACAGGAGAAAAAGATAAAGAACCATACTATATTTTAGTAGAGTTTCCTTATCCATCGGGAGCAGGATTACATGTAGGTCATGTTAGAAGTTATACTGCCCAAGATGTACTTGCAAGAGTAAAACGTATGCAAGGATATAACGTTTTATTCCCAATGGGGTGGGATGCCTTTGGTGCACCTGCAGAACAATATGCTATTAAAAATCATATTCATCCAAAAGATGCTGTTAAAGAAAATATAAAAACCTTTAAAGGACAAATGATGTCACTAGGATTCTCATTTGACTGGGATAGAGAGTTCTCTACAACAGATCCAGAATACTATAAATGGACTCAGTGGCAGTTCTTACAATTTTACAAACATGGTATGGCTTATAAAGATAAGAAAGATGTAAACTGGTGCCCAACTTGTAAAAGTGTATTGTCAAATGAAGATGCCGCTGGTGGTGTATGTGAAAGATGTGGCAGTAAAGTTGTTCAAAAAGAAAAAGAACAATGGATGTTAAGAATGAGTGATTATGCCGAGGATTTACTTAAAGGTTTAGATGATACAAACTTTGCAGAACGTGTAAAACTAGGACAAATAAACTGGATAGGTAAGTCAACAGGTGCAGAAATAGATTTTACTATTGAAGAGACTAATGATAAATTAACTGTCTATACCACAAGATGTGATACATTGTTTGGTGTAACTTTCATGGTAGTGGCACCAGAACATCCAATATTAGAAAAATTAAAAGATATAATTACTAATATGGATGAAGTAAGAAAGTATCAAGAGTATGCTAAGAGTAAAAGTGCTTTTGAAAGAGTAGAAGTAAACAAAGCTAAAACAGGTGTAAAATTAGAAGGTATAACTGTAAAGAACCCTGTAAGTGGTAAGACAGTTGACGTCTTTATCTCTGACTATGTTATGATGGGATATGGAACAGGTGCAATTATGGCAGTTCCTGCACATGACCAAAGAGATTATGACTTTGCTAAGAAATATAATATTCCTATCATCGAAGTAATTGAAGGTGGAGATATTTCTAAAGAAGCCTATACTGGTGATGGTAAAATGATTAACTCAGACTTCTTAAATGGTTATACCAATAAGAAAGACTCTATAAATAGAATGTTAGAGTACTTAAAAGAAAACAATTTAGGAAGAGAAAAAACAAACTATCGTTTACAAGACTGGATTTTCTCAAGACAAAGATTCTGGGGAGAACCAATACCAATGATATACTGTGAAAAATGTGGATGGCAACCTATGGATGAGAAAGACCTACCTCTATTACTTCCAGACGTTGCAGAATATGAACCAACAGATACAGGAGAGTCACCTCTTGCTAAAATAACAGAATGGGTTAATACAACTTGTCCATGCTGTGGTGGTCCTGCAAGACGTGAGACTGATACTATGCCTAACTGGGCAGGATCATCTTGGTATTTCTTAAGATTTATGGATTCAGATAATGAAAAAGAATTTGCCTCTATGGATGCCATGAAATATTGGAAAAAAGTAAATTGGTACAATGGAGGTATGGAACATACAGCAAGACATTTACTATATGCAAGATTCTGGGTACAGTTCTTATATAATATTGGTTTAGTTCCATCTAAAGAAATGATTGATGTTCGTGTTAGTCATGGTATGGTTTTAGGACCAGATAATCAAAAGATGAGTAAGAGTAAAGGTAATGTCATAAATCCTGATGATATCGTAAAAGAATATGGTGCTGATACTCTTAGAACTTATGAAATGTTTATGGGTGACTATACTCAAGATGTTCCATGGAGTACAGATTCTCTAAGAGGATGTAAGAGATTCTTAGATAAAGTAGAGCGTCTAAAATTTAAAGTTAATGATAAAACTGGCTTTACAGATTCATTAGTAGTTTTACAAAATAAGGTAGTAAAAGACATAGATTCATCACTATCAAGAATGAGTTATAACACTTATATATCTTCATTAATGATATTAACTAATGCCTATGATGACTTAGATAGTATAACTAAAAAAGATTATCATTTATTATTAACACTATTAAATCCAGTCGCTCCTCATATTACAGAAGAGTTAAATGAATCTTTAGGATATGAACCTTTATGCTATGAAAAATGGCCTAAATATGATGAGTCTAAACTTGTAGAAACAGAAAAAGAAATAGCAGTACAAGTAAATGGTAAAGTACGTGCTACTATAACAATAAATATTAATGATAGTGAAGATATAATTAAAGAAAAAGCTTTAGAACAAGAAAATGTAAAGAAATTCACTGAAGGTAAAGAAATAGTTAAGATAATAGTTATCAAAGGAAAAATAGTAAATATAGTAGTTAAATAGTTTTAAACAAGCAAAGAGGAAAAAGATAATTCTCTTTGCTTTTTTCCACATTTTTTGTGGAAAAAGTGTTTTAAAATATAGTAGAAAGGCTGTGACTATATGAAAGTAAAGATATTTGATTATGAAGATGAGAGTGATTTACAAAAAGCTATGAATGAATTTTTAGGAGATTTGGAAGGAGAAGTTGTAGATATTAAGTATGCTGTTAGTTCTTTTCCTAGTGGAGAAGAACAGATTTATTGCTTTTCTGCTATGATAATTTATTATTAAGTTGCCTACTTTCTATGTTATACTATACATAGTAATCTATGTTAAGGAGCTAATTATAATATGAAAGAAGAATTAATTGATGTATTAAATGAGAATGGTATAAAAACCGGAGAAGTTTTACCACGTAGTGAAGTACATAAAAAAGGTTTATGGCATAGAGCTATTGTCGTAGCCATTATAAATGAAAAGAATGAAATTTTAATTCAACAAAGAAGCGCAAACAAAGAAAAAAATGCTAATATGTGGGATATCTCAGTAGCAGGACATCTTTCAGCAGGGCAAGATTCTTTACAAGCTGCAAATAGAGAAATTAGTGAAGAGGTAACTATTTGTTTAGGCTATAATATTGAAGTAAAAGATTTTCGTTTTATGTTTTCATTTAGAAAACAGCAAGATTTTAAAGAGAATTTTATTGAAAACCAATTTTATGATTTCTTTATATTAAGACAAATAGGTATAAATGAAAATAATATTAGATTTCAAAAAGAAGAAGTACAAGCAATTAAATTTGTAAATATATCCACATTAAATGAAATGAGAGAAAATAATGAATTAGTAGAAAGAGATGAATGTTATGATGCTTTAACAGAATATTTATTTAGAATGTAGTATTACAAATAATATATTTACGAAAACCCGTACTATGAAAGATACGGGTTTAATGCTATACTATATATGAATACATTTATTTGGAATTAGATGCTTTCTATAATATTAAAGTTATAGAAAGGAGCAAGATATATGAATAAACGAGAAAAATCTTTTTTCATAATTATCATTATTTTGCTATTCATTGTTATCTCCCCTATTTATAGATAATAATAACATCTAATTCCTTATGGAATTAGATGCCCTATAAAAAACATCTTTTGAAAGCATCTATTCTAATAGATGTATTCATTTTTATTTTATGCAAATCTCTTTGCTAAATACATAATACCATACTTTTATATTGATGTCAAAGTATCAGATATGAATTTACTTAAATATAGTCTTAACACCTAAATATTCTGGAAAGTATTTTCTTGCCATATCAGTATATTTAGGATTAATTACTAAATCATACTCTCCAACTAATTCAACAACTTCACCACCAAAGTTCTTTTTATAGTTGTATGAGTTTTTTAATTTATTATTAGAATCATTAATATCACCAATTTCATATAAATTATAATACTTATAACCATTATCTATTGCATACTTAATCATTTCATAATGAAGTGTATAAGAAGCATCTAACTTATTATATTCATCTACTATTCCACCATTTAAGGCCACTACTTCATTACCTATAGTTATAAACATATAAATACCCATACTAGCATCATCACTACATTTAGAAAAGTATTCTTTTAAACTTTCTAATCTTTTAATCTCTTTTTCATCTTCAAGTTCTTTATCAATAAAATATTCTTCTGTCATCTTTGAATTGTGATAATTATCTATTCTAAATTCTTTATCTTTTATTACATCTGAAATCATCTTATCAATATTATTAATAACTTCATCCCTCTTAAAATAAACTTCCATGAACTTAATATTCTCATCAAAAGTTTGTTTTAAGTCTTCATAAAATATCTTAGTAGGTACGATAATATTATACTTTTTACTTTCATTATTAATAATATCTATAAATTTATCTATATCCTTAAAATCAAAGTCTCTTACTTTAAATCCTAGTCTTTCATTTCTTCTAACAGTCTGTCTTGCTTTAGAACTAAAATTATTAAAAATATCATCTATAGTCTTCTCTTTTAAATTAATTCTACTAAGCCATTTAGGTTGAATCCTATCATTAACCTTAATAAAATTAGCATTAGTAAGATTAACCTCTACAAAGTCATTATAGACTCCACCTTCTATAATATTACCTTCACTATCTCTATCCCTTACCAAAATATAGGGATCGATCTTTAAAAAGACACCATGTTTTTCTATAATAAACTTCTTAACTTCTTCTGTGAACTCTTTTAATAGTTCCTCATTCTTATAATCTATTAAAAAACCTCTAGGGGCGTAGAATAATCTCTCCTTATCTTTTTTTCTCTCATAAGAAAGGAGTAAACTCGCTCCTACCATTTTTTCTTTAATAAATCCCCCTACATAGTAAGCATGGAATTTATCACCTTCCATAAATCTCCCCCAAGAACTTGTTTGTTGAAAACTACCTAAAGGGTGATTAAGAGCAAACTGGTCAAACTCTTTTTTCGTTAATTCTTTAAGTTCCATTAAATCACCTCTATCTTCTTTAATTATACAAGTTACTTTAAAACTTTTCAATAATATGGTATTATATTTAAAGAAATTGGAGGATGTAACATGGCAAAAACAAAGACAAAGAAAAATAAGGAACTAAAACAAAATTCCTTTTTAAATGGAGCCTTTATTGCCACACTAGGTATAGTAGGTAGTAAAATATTAGGTATGCTTTATGTAATACCATTTTATGCTATTATAGGAGGACAGGGAGGAGCCTTATATGGTTATGCCTATACAATCTATAATTTATTTCAATCCCTAAGCTGTGCAGGTATTCCTAATGCTATTAGTAAAATAATTAGTGAGTATCAGACATTAGGTTATTATAATGCTAAAGAAAAAGCCTTTAAATTAGGTAGACGTCTTGCCATTATTATGGGCTTTACTATCTTTATAATTCTCTTTGTCTTCGCTCCTGATATTGCCAAAGCAATTCTTGGAGACTTAGAAGGTGGTAATACACTAGAAGACGTAACAATGGTAGTAAGAGTAATTGCCACAGCCATACTTATTGTACCAACACTTAGTATTTATAGAGGTTATTTAGAAGGACATAAATTTATAACGCCTCCATCTATTAGTCAAGTATTAGAACAATTAGTAAGAGTAATTATTATAGTAGCAGGTAGTTTCTTCGCTATTAATGTCTTTCACTTATCTTTACAAACAGGAGTAGGAGTTGCCGTATTTGGTGCGACAGCAGGAGCGATATTCGCTTATTTCTATCTATTAGATAAAGTAAAAAAGAATAAAAAGCAATTACACGAAAAGACTGTTTATGTAGATGAACCAGTAATTAAAACTAAAGAAATATTAAAAAAGATATTATGGTATGCCCTACCTTTTATAATGATAGATGTTTTTAAATCATGTTATGACTTTATTGATATGACAACTATTGTTAAAACAATGGTAAATGATATTGGTTATACTACCACTCAAGCTGAAAATATTATGAGTGTAATATCTACTTGGGGTAATAAGATCAATATGATAATTGTTTCTATCTCAACAGGTATCATTGTAAGTTTAATACCAAATTTAACATCAGCTTCGGTTAAAAAAGATAAAAAAGATATACATCATAAGATAAATCAGACTCTACAAGTATTACTATTCATATCAGTTCCTATGACTTTAGGACTATCTTTCTTAAGTGAACCTGTCTGGGAAGTATTCTATGGTAATAATAGTGCATACGGTGCCGTTATAATTAAATACTTTGTCTTTGTCGCTTTAACAATATCAACTTATACAGCTTTAGTATCAATAGTACAAGTCCTAAAATACTATAAAGAAGTTTTAATTTCCCTAGTAGTAGGAGTATTAATAAAATTAGTATTAAATGTTCCACTAATAAATCTTTTCCATAACTTAGGTTTTGTCCCAGTTTATGGTTCAATAACTGCAACTATACTAGGTTATGCCGTAGGAATTATTCTATGTTTAATCTTCCTAAGAAGAAAATGTGGTGTAAGTTATATGCCAACAGTTAAACTATTAGGTAAAATACTTCTAGCAGATGTTGCTATGCTTATTGTATTATCACTTGTAAAACTAGTAATACCAATTTCATCATCAGTAAGATTATTAAACATTCCAATTATCGCTATTTATGCACTTATTGGTGTATTAGTATATTTCTTTGTTTCACATAAATTTAATTTAATAGAAGAAGTATTTGGGAGTAAACTAATAAATAAGATAACTAGTAAGTTTAGGAGGAAATAAAATGACATTAAAAGAAATAGATGTTAAGACATTTGAAAATTATGCTAAAAAGAGTCCTTATAGGACTTTTATGCAAACAGAAGAAGTAGGAAAATTAAGGAAGTTAAATGGTTGGACAGCCTACTACTTAGGACTATATAATAATGATAAACTAGTTGGAGCGACTCTTCTAGTAGGTAAGAAAAGACACTTTAATAAGTATGAATTTTATGCCCCACGTGGACCTTTAGTGGATTATTCTGATGAGAAAACTCTAACAAAATTTTTAAAACTACTAACAAATTTCGTCAAAAAACATCAAGGCTATGTTCTAAGAATAGACCCTTATGTACCTTACAAAGAACGTAACGGTAAAGGAGAAATAATTAAAGATGGTTATGATAACACAA
Organism: uncultured Bacilli bacterium; assembly: GCA_944363735.1. Lineage (GTDB taxonomy): Bacteria > Bacillota_I > Bacilli_A > RF39 > UBA660 > Onthousia. The sequence goes on from CALVVB010000001.1 coordinate 144,534, forward strand.
ACATTGTAAACACTATTTTAAATACAGGATTTACTAGTGTGACTTATGATGATAGAGAACAAGTAACCTTTATGTATGCTCTAGATACTAAAGATAAAACAGAAGATGAAATAATGAAAAATATGAAATCTAACACTAGAAATCTAATTAGAAAAAATATAAAAAATGGAATAGAGATAGTAGAACTAACAAAAGATAATTTAGATGAATTTTATAAAATAATGCAAAGTACTGGTTCAAGAAAAGGATTTGATATTAGAAATATTAACTATTACCAAAACATGTATGACTTGTTTAGTAAGAAAAATGAAATAAAATATTTAGTAACTAAACTAGATTTATCTAAATATATTAAAATGCTAGAAAATGAATTAGAAAGTAATATTGATAAGAAGAATAAGCTTAGTGATAATAAAAATAATGATGGTAAAAGAAAAGCTTTAGATGAGACTATTAATGGTTTTAATAAGAAGATAGAATTAGCGAAGGAAGAAAAAGAAAAATATGGAGATGTTATCACTCTATCAGGTTCTATGTTCATAATGACTAAACCGGAAGTAGTATATCTATCTAGTGGTAATTATGAAGAATTCTTATCTTATAATTCACAGTACTTAATCCAGTGGGAAATGATTAAATATGCTATTAATAATGGCTATGATAGATATAACTTCTATGGGATACCTAATACCTTTGATGATAAAAATGATAAAGACTATGGAATTTATGAGTTTAAAACAGGTTTTAATGGCTATATAGAAGAGTTAATAGGTGAATTTGAAATAAAGACATCTCCAGTTTATTATTTAATAAAATTAATTCATAAAATAAGACATTAAGGAGTACTATGGAAAGTAAAAACTTAAATGAACAATTAAAAGACTTAGAAGAAATACTATTTAAAAATGAAACTTTAAAAGAAGTATTAAGACGATTAGAGAAATCTAACTTAAAAAATTATTATGTAGGAGCAGGATGTATTAATCAAACTGTCTTTAACTATCTACACGGTTTTAGGATAGATGCTAATATAAATGATTATGATATTGTCTATTATGATGAAGATACATCTTATGAAAAAGAAGATATAGTAATCAAATATGTAGAAGACTTGTTAAGTGATTTAACTATAAAACTAGATATAAAAAACGAAGCAAGAGTCCATATATGGTATAACGAAAAATATGGTAAAAACATAAAACCATACAAAAGTGTTGAAGATGCAATTGCAAGATGGGGAACAACTATAACTTGTATAGGAGTAAGACTTGAGAATAATAAATTAATAGTAACCGCTCCATATGGGCTTAATGATTTGTTTAATATGATAATAAGACCCGTAAAAATAGATTTCAAAGAAGAAGATTATTTAAAGAAAGTAAATAAGTGGAAAAAGAAATGGCCTAAATTAACAATTATGCCTTGGAAAGAGGAGGACTTATGATTTATCCAGAATTTCTAAAAGAACACGATACTATCGGTGTAACTGCACCATCAGATGGTATTACTGATGAAGTTAAACTTAAAAGATTAGATAATGCCATTAAAAATTTTGAAGATAGAAGCTTTATAATAAAAGAAACACCTAATGTTAGATGTAGTGTTAAAGGAAGAAGTAGTTCTTCTAAAGAAAGAGCAGAGGAGCTAGAAAGACTTTATAAAGACGATAATGTTAAAACAATTATTACATCAGGCGGAGGTGACTTCTTACTTGAAATGCTAAGTGAATTAGACTTTAATGTAATTAAAGATAATCCTAAATGGTTACAAGGTTATTCTGATCCAACAGGACTACTATTTACAATTACAACTAACCTAGATATTGCCACAGTTTACTCTGATAATTTTAAAACATTTGGAATGGAACCTTGGCATAAATCATTAGAGAATAATCTTGAAATACTAAAAGGTAATATTATAGAACAGACAAGTTTTTCTAAATATGAAGAAGATAAGAAATTAATAACAGGGTTAGAACCTTTTAATCTAACAAAGAAAGTCTATTGGAAGAATTTAAATAATGAAGAGGTTATTAACATAAAAGGAAGAATAATAGGTGGATGCCTTGACCTTATTACAGAACTTTTCGGCACAAGATTTGATAATACTAAAGCTTTTCTAGAAAAGTATAAAGATGATGGTATTATTTGATACTTTGATGTTTGTGAGTTATCTAGTGAATCTCTTATTAGAACCCTTTGGAAATTAAAAGATAATGGCTATTTTAAATACACTAAAGGAATTATTTTTGGTAGAAGTTTTATTTATAATAGTTATTATGATATTTCTTATGAAGAGACAATTTATGAATCTTTAAAGGATTTAAATATACCAATAATTATAAATGCAGATATAGGACATGTTTCTCCTAGAATGACTATTATAAATGGAGCAATAGCAACTATTACTTCATCTAAAGGAAAAGGAAAAATAAAATTCACTTTAAAATAAAAATTAAAGGTGTTATTATGGATTTTATGTTTTTATTATTTTTATATTTACCATCAATTATCATAGTTAGTTCTATTTTAATTTTTCCTATTATGTTTATAAAGATTTTAAGTAGTTATAGAAAAAAGAATGATTTAAATACTAAAAAAATAATTACAAAAATTATAATTTTAATATCCTTAGCATTTTTTAGTTTTATTTTCTATTTTCTAGCTTTTCTTACCAACTCCATTGTTTTCTACTTATCTGTTATCTTATTAATAATCTATTTAATAACATCAATAATATTTATTATCCGTTGATATTCGTAAAAGAGGTAATTAAAATGATATATGAAGATTTAATTAAACAATATGAAGCATTAACTGAAGAAGAAAAGAATACTTTACTAGTCTATAAATCAAGACTAGGAAGAGCGATTAACTCTTTAGATAATAATGATTTAGAAATAAAAGAAATCTATGAGAAATATAAAAGTTTAGTAGAAAATCCCAAGAATATTTTTATGAAATTTTCTGTTTTTAAAGATATCTCTTTTAAAAGTTTAGAAGAGTTTATTGAAAGTTTGATAAAAGTAAAAGAAAAATTAAATGAGATATCTAAAAAAATAATACTAACTGAGGATATAACTGTATATAGAGCATTTTCTATAAGCAATGAAGAAAAATTAATACCTTTATCTAAAGCTAATTTAGTTTCAAACAGTTTAAATATTAATGAATGTAGTAAATATTTAATTCCTAATAAAGGTTACATCCATTATCTATATCAAATTAATTTAGAAAAAGGTTCTATGGTTACAATTTGTCCCTACAGAATATTAATAGATAATAATGATAGATTAACATTAACTAAAGAAAATGATAGTGAAGAGATAATCATAAGTAAAGATAATTATGATTTTGAAGAAGTAATGGAAACAACAACTGAATTCACTGATAATGAAGAATTAAATATAATTAGTGTTAATGCTATATCTAAATTAAAAGATACAAAACTAAAAAGATGACCGTCAAAGTCATCTTTTAATATTTTTAAGCTTATGATAAAGAGCATAACTAACCTTATAAGCATGATACCAGAAAGGACTAATAATAAGATCAAATTCTCCAATTAATTCTACTACTTGTCCTCCAAAACTCTTCTTAAATAGATAAAGTCCAAGTAAAGGATTATTTTCACTAAAGTCACCTGTTATACCATAGAAGTTATATATATCATAGCCATGTTCAATCGCATACTTAACACCTGCAAAGTGAAGAGTATAAGCAGATTGAAAACTCATAAGTTCTGCTTTAGAACCACCATATAGCGATAATACTTCTTTACCATAGATTAAGAATAGAATTCCTCCAAGTATTGGTTTGTCTCCATACTTTTCTTTCATATCTTTAGTTTTTTCAATATTATTTTTTAATCTTTCAATCTCGTTTTTTTCAAACTCTTGCTTACTATGATATTTCTTCTCATTCATAGGCTTACTTTTATCTTCAAATTGTTTTTTTCTCATGTTAATAGATTTTTCTAAAGATTTAATATCTTTTTCCGTATTTTTTATTTCTTCATCGAAATCAATTTCCGCAATTAATATTTTTAAAATACCATCATCATACAAACTATCCCACATATTCTCATAATATGACAAAGGTCTATCAATAAATTCCCTACGTTCTCCTGTATGTTGCATAATATCTTTAAATATAGGTAATTCATCTCTTGTAATCTCTCTAACCTTTACCCCAAGTCTTTCATTCTTTCTTAGAATTTGTCTTGTCTTAGGATCCATATCTTTCATAACCTCATCAACTGTTCTATCTTTAACCGTAATAGTATGCATCCATCTAGGTTGTAGAGAATCTTGCATTAAATTAAATCCAAAATGTTTATAACCTAACTTCTTTAAATTATCTACAGTATCACTATTATCGATACCATCTTCAACTAAATCACCATTCAAATCTCTTTGTTTATACATAACATAAGGGTCTATCTTAATAAAAATACCACCTTTATTTTTAGCGAACTTCTTAACTTCTTCTGTAAACTCTCTTAATAAATTAAAGTTATGATAATCTATTAAAAAGCCTCTAGGTGAATAAAACATATACTTCTTAACAATAGGAACTTCTTTTGCAAGAAGTAAAGCCGCTGCTGTTAAACTTTCTTTTTCATCATATAAACCTACTACATAATGACACCAACCATTATGCTCTTTTAACTTAGCCCATCCCTTAGTCTGATGAAAAGTCGCTTCATCAGTAGTTAAAGCAAAGTTTTCTAATTCTTCAAAACTAATCTCTTTTAATTTCATCTTTAAGTTCCTTCTTCTTTCTTTTCTTAATCATATTTCGATAAATTGGTACTACCTTAGTAAAAGCAAAGTAATAAAGCGGTTTAACTACATAGTCAAATTCTCCCATAAACTCAACATAGTCACCACCAAATTTCTTTTTAAACTCGTGTAGACCAAGTCTAGGATTATCTTTACTTAAGTCCCCAATCGTACCGAACTGATCATATATCTTTAATCCTCTATCTTTACAAAACTTTAAATGCTCATAATAAGTATGATAATTAACATAAGTTTCTGTTAAGATATTGTGATTACCTGCATAAAGAACCCAAGCTTTATCACCATACTCTAAAATCATATGGGCAGATAATGTTACTTCTTCACCATATTCTTTCAAATAGTCATTATATTTGTCTACTTCTTTTTCTAAGTTTTCTTTTTGCCTTGTAAGTTCCTTAAGTTTGTTTTTAGCACTCTTAGACATATTTTCTTTAGGAAGTTCATCTATTTTCTTATTGACATCATCTAAATCATTTTCTAATACTTCTAAACTCTCCTTAATATTAACTTTACCTAAAAATAAAGTCGCTTTATTATCTTCATTAAATAGTCTATATAAAGATTTATAATAATCTATCCCATAAGAAACAAAATCTTTTCTAGATTCAGTTAACATCATTAAATGATAAAATGTTTTTAAATCTTTTTCAGTTCCTATTTCTACTTTAGTCTTAAGTTTAAGAGATTTAGCAATTCTTTGTCTTGTTGTCTTTGAAAAGTGACTCTCAATTTCTTCCATAGATTTGGTTAAATCTATTCTAAAAGTATATCTTGGCTGAGCACTTTCAAAATTCTTAGTAAAACCCATATGCTTATAACCTAGTCTAAGCAACTCATTATAAATATTTTTATCTTTAGACTCAACTTCTGTAACTTCACCTTTATAGTCTTCCTTCTTCCAAATAATATCAGGATCAATCTTTACGTAAATTGCCTTCTTCCTCTTAGCAAACTTAACAATCTCTTCTGTAAACTTATCTAATATTTTTTTGTCACTAAAATTAATTACATACCCTCTTGGCGCATATAAATAGCATAATCCTAAAGGAAGACTTTTCTTAAGTAAAAGAGTCGCTCCTACTATTGTTCCATTATCATCAAGTCCTAAATAATAAGGAGTAAGACCTCTTTCCTCTTTAGCAAGACATCCCCAATCATAAGACTGTAAAAAATGACTCTTATAAGGATTAGTCTTTACAAATTTTTCATATTCATCTTTTTCTAAAACTCTTAATTCCATTCTTATCACAACCTATATAAAGTATAATTTATTTAATAACACCTGTCAATTTTAGTATACCCTAAAAATTATAATATAACAAAAAAGAGCTTTCGCTCTTACATCATATATTTATCATTGGTATTTCCATATCCAGTAGATTGACTATCATAATTTCTAGGACTAATCATAGAAGATTCAATTCTATTAACTCTATTTTCTAATCTTCTCATTTGTCTTTCAAGTCTATTTACTTGATTTTCAAGACTATTAAGCCTTTGATTTATACTGTTAAAATTTTGCCATCCTCCCATATTAGGGTTCATATTAGGATTATTTGGCCACATAGGCATACCTTGATTCATAAATTTAACCTCACTTTCAAGATATTATATTCCAAACATTCCACTTTTATGATAAACTGTTAAATATAAACAGGAGGAATTATTATGCGACTTAGAAATGTAAAAAATAAAGAAGATATATTAAATAACTGCCCATACCTAATAGAAAATCCTGAAAATTACAAAGGTAAATGGTCTGATTTATTTAATAATGATAATCCTATCTATATTGAAATAGGTATGGGAAAAGGTAAGTTTATATTAGAAAATGCCATTAATAACCCTAACATTAATTATGTAGGAATAGAAAGATTTGATAGTGTAATTGCTAAAGCAATTAATAGGATAGATAAAGGACTTCCAAATTTAAAACTAATTAGAATGAATGCATTAGATATAGATAATATTTTTTCTAAAGAAATAGAATTAATTTATCTTAACTTTTCAGATCCGTGGCCCAAAAAAAGATGGTATCATCGTCGGTTAACAAGTCCTATATTTCTAAAAAAATATGACTCTTTATTTAAAAATTCTAAAAGAATAGAAATGAAAACAGATAATGAATCACTATTTATTTACTCACTTGAAACACTAAGTAGTGATGGCTATAGTTTGAGTGATATATCTTTTGACTTCCATCAAACACATGAAAATATAATTATGAGTGAGTATGAGATTAGATTCAGTAAAGAAGGGAAAAATGTCTATCATCTTTTTGCAGAAAAAAAGTGACAAAATAAATAGATATTTGGTATAATGGTATAAGAGTAGGTGTTGCATATTGAAAAAGAAACTATTAATATTAACATTATCAATTTTAACCCTAACAGGTTGTACAAATTTAACTAATGCAAATCTTGATAAAATAACTAATACAATGTTATCATCAAAAACTAATCTTACAAACAATGTATTTGATGGTTATAAGTATTATGTTCCAAGGGGTTTAAGAATGGTTATGAAAAATGATTATAATGCTAGTTTTTTAGATGAATATAATAATACCTACTATCTTTATATTGATATTATTAGCTATTATAATAATGAAAAACTAGATTATAATATAAATAAAGATGCTTACTTTTCTAAAGAACTAGATTACAATAAGAAAGAAGGATATTTAGAAATAACAAAAGTTAAAGACAGTAATTATTATTTTATTGAGTACATGTACAATTATGGTAAAATAGAAGCTTTTGTTAAAGAAAAAGAATTAAATAGTGCTATTATAAATATGAGTTGTGTTCTATCATCGCTAAAGTTTAATAGAACCGTTTTAGAAACGATCGTTGGTAATAAAGTTTTAAACTATAAAGAAGATATTTATGATGTTATGAAACCTAAAGGTAGTACTGCTACTAAAGATACCTATCTAGAATATGAAGAAAAATATGGTATTTACGAAGGTTATGGCAATAATAAAGAAGAAGATAAAATTGAGATTCAGGAAAACTAAAAATATGGAAAGGTGGAGTTTAACATATGAAACTATTAGATAAGTTAAAAAATGCTCTTTTTGAAGAAGAATATGTAGAGGTGGAAGAAAAAAAAGAGGTGAAGAAAAAAGAGAAGCCTATAGCAAAAAAAATAATAGTAGATGATAAACCTAAAAAAACACCAGTTAAAGAAGATTTAATTGTTGAAGAGGAAAAGAAAGACACACCTAATAGAGACTTCAAATTTAAAGCCATATTAGATGATGATTTTATAGATTTAGATCAAGAAAAAAAGGAAGAAAAAAAACCTAAAGAAGATACTAAATTAGAAATAAAAAAAGAAGTTAAAGAAAAAAGACCACTGTATCAAGGAGAAAAGAAAAAAGAAGAAAGAACCATTTATGGGCCTAATCCTAATATAGATAAAGAAATTAAAATGCATGAATATGGTAGTTATGAAAAGCAAAAAGAGAGAAAAGAGTTCCATCCTTCTCCAATAATTTCTCCAATTTATGGAGTTTTGGATCAAAATTACAAAAAAGACGATATTGTGACAAAGAAAGAGATTAGAATAACAAGTAGTTATAAATCAAGAAATATTGATGTCGATAGCGTTAGAGAAAAAGCTTATGGTAATAATGATGATATCTTTGAAGAAGAGCTAACTTCTAATAAAAAACATGATCAGAAACAAGTGGAAAACTATGAAATGGATGATAATGAGATAACAGAAGAAGAAAGCTTATTAGATATCAGTGCTGAGAATACACCTTCGGTTGCTAGAGTGACAATGGGAGACGCTGAAGAATATTATAGTGATTTAGGACTAGAATACAACATTGATTATAAGGATGCATCACATGAAAAAGCAACAGGACGAAGAACAGATTTAAAAGATTTTAAAGAAGATGACTATCAAAAAGAAGACACTAGCATTGAAGACAACTTATTTGATTTAATAGATTCAATGTATGATGAAAAGAAAGGAGAATAATTGTGGAATTATTAGGGGTAATTTTGGATAGTCTATTAATAGTATTAGTAATTATTCTAATTATTTTAGCATTAAAAACTTTAGATACTTTAACTAAAGTAGATGCCATTTTAGATGATACCAAGAGAAAACTAGATAATTTAGATAGTATTTTCTCTCTTATGGGGACAGTTAGTGATAAATTAACTGTAGTTACTGATACAGTAGTTAGTAGTGTTGTAAGTTTTATAACAAATATTTTTAATAAGAAAGGAAAGGGAGATATTGATGATTAAAAAAAGTGGTGTTGGTAAATTTATAGCAGGAGCTGCTATAGGAGCAGGTTTAGGAATTCTTTTTGCACCTAAAAAAGGTAGTGAAACAAGAAAAGACTTAAAAGAGAAGTTAGATAATGTAGTTGCTAAAATAAAATCAGTTGATACTGAAGATATTAAAAAAATGTTTGAAGAAAAAGTAGATGAAATTAAAGCTGAACTTGAAGATTTAGATAAAGAAAAAGCTTTAAAGATAGCAAAGAAAAAAGGCGAAGAAATAAAGAAAAAGTGTCAAGATTTAGTTAATCTTGCTGTTGCAAAAGGAACTCCAGTTTTAGAAAAAGCAGCTGAAGAGTTAAGACTTAAAGCTATTGATGTAGTAAGTGAAGTTTTAGAAAAATTAGAAGCAAAAAATAAATAATAATTATAAATTTGTTTCAAAATAGAAATGGAGATAGTTAGTATATAATACTTTCTATCCTTTTTATTTTATCTTAAGTTGCTGCTTTTACCACCATTTTTAAGTATGTTATTAAAGAAGTAAAAAGTTAGTTTAAATGAAATTATATACTGTGATATAATAGTAATAAATAAAAGAAAGCGGTGATGCTATGGATCAGGAGAAAATAGGTAAATTTATAAAAAAACTAAGAAAAGATAATAATTTAACGCAAGATGAACTCGCTAAAAAGTTAGGAGTTACTTATCAAGCAGTTAGTAAATGGGAGAATGGTAAAAGTATTCCTGATATTGCTATTATAAAAAATATTAGTAATTTGTTTAATATTAATATAGATGAACTGTTAGATGGTAGTGCTAAAAATAAAAAGAGATTAAATAAGAAATTATTTATAACAATAACAGTTTTAGGTATTTTCATTATTGGTATTTTGATATATTTTATAGTTCATAAAGAAACTTATGAGTTTAAAGTATTAGATACTAAAGCTTCTGATTTTGACATTAGCGGAGTGCTTACTTTTTCTTCTGACAAGTCATCAATATATATATCTAACATAGATTATAATAATAGTAATGATACTACAGAATATAAAAGCTTAAGTTGCAATCTTTATGATGTTAATGGTAATTCTAAAACAAAAATTAGTAGCTGTGAAAGTGATAATAATAACATAGATACTCTGTCTTCTTTACTTACCAATATTGATTTTACAGTAGACGATTATGCTAGTAGTTGTAAGCTATTCAAAAATAATCAACTAGTATTAGAGATTAATGCTACTAGTCTTGATGATAAGATTATTACTTATGAAATTCCTTTAAGTTTTAATGATAATTGTTCCAATTCAACTAATAGTTGAGTTTTTTCAACTGTCTTTTTCTTTACTTAATAATTTTATTTAAAGTAAAATAAAACTGTGGAGGAGATATTATGAAAAATAAAGTTATTACAATTATAGTTACTGTTTTAATACTTATTATGTTGTGCTTATTTGTTTTTAATAATTTAAGTACTAATAGTAAACAGGTAGAATTTGTTAGTAGTTTAATAGAAAATGAAAGCAAGTTAGAGGATAATTTACCTACTGAACTAAAAAATATTGAAGAAGCCGATGTGATTATTAATCCTTATGAGATTTCACCTTTAACTGCTTTAATTATATTTAAGACTGATGAGGCAGTTAGTCCTAAAGTTACCATAGAAGGTGATGATGAACTTACAACTTATGAATATACTTTTGATGAAGGGAAAGAACATTATTTACCTATATATGGTCTTTATCCTGATAGAGAGAATACAGTAGTTGTAGAGTATGGAGATCTAAGAAAAGAATTTACAATTAAGACAGAAGCATTACCAGATGATTTTATTTTACCCACTTCTGTTGATGCTACTAAAGATAAATTAAGTAATGATTTGTATTTCTTTACGCCATCTAGTAATGGTTATACTTGTGCATATGATGTAAATGGTAGTGTTAGATGGTACTTGACTACTAATGCTATTTGGAAAATTGATAGATTAGATAATGGTCATATGTTAATTAGTACAGAACGTCCTATTAATAGTCCTTATTATATGACAGGTTTATATGAGATGGATATGTTAGGTAAAATATATAAAGAATATAGTTTAAAAGGTGGGTACCATCATGATTATTATGAGATGCCTAATGGTAATTTGCTAGTCGCTAGTGATGATTTTACTAGTGGTAATGGTACTGTTGAAGACTATATTGTGGAACTAGATAGAAAAACTGGAAAAGTTGTTAAGAATTTTGATTTAAAAGATATTTTAAATATGGAAGATGGTAAGAGTGAAAATTGGGTAGAGTATGATTGGTTTCACAATAATTCTGTTTGGTATGATGAAGAAACTAATTCTATAACTTTATCTGGTAGACATCAAGATGCTGTTATTAATATAGATTATGGTAGTGGTGATTTAAACTGGATAATAGGAGATCCTACTAACTGGAGTGAAGAATACCAAAAGTATTTCTTTACACCTGTGGGAGATGACTTTGAGTGGCAATGGAGTCAACATGCAGCGATGATTACTCCAGAAGGTTATGTATTTATCTTTGATAATGGTAATAATAAATCTAAGAATGAAGATGAATATGTTCCTGCAGAAGACAGTTATTCTCGTGGTGTTATGTATAAGATAGATACAGATAAAATGACTATTGAGCAAGTATTTGAATATGGTAAAGAACGTGGTAGTGAGTTTTATTCTCCATATATATCTGATGTTGATTATATAGATAGTGAGCATTATATAATTCATTCTGGTGGTATTGTTTATGTAGATGGAAAGAACTCTAATCAACCGGCTGGAATTAGTGGAGCAGACCGATTGGTTAGTGATACTGTTGAATATAAAGATGGGGAAGTTATCTTTGAAATAGTTTTACCTACTAATAATTATCGAGTTGAAAAGATGAGCTTATATCCTGAAAATGAAAGTTTTAAGTTAAGTAAAGCAGAAAGAGTTGGTAGTTTAGGTGAGACTGAAGTTACTAGTAGTGAGTTAGGGTTTATTTTAAATAGTAAAGATTTTAAGGATATAGAAGAAGAACATAATATTGGTATTACTAAAGAAGTTGATAGATTAGTATTTACTGGCAAATTTAAAAGAGGAACTGACGTTAATGTTATTCTTTATAAGAATGGTACTAAAAATATTTATAATGTTCCTATAAGTAAGAAACCTTATACTGCTTTATGTGTTGATATATTTACAGAAGAAGAAACTAAAGAAGGTATTAGTGTTACTAAATATATTAATGAAGATGGACTTGGTGGAAAATACTCTATTTATGTAGAAGTAGATGGTACTATTTATAATACTAATAGATATGTAGAATTTTAAAAATATAGATTTGCATAAATGTGATAATTATGATATAGTATATTTGTAAGAAAAATTACATAAAATTAAAAAAGAGGAACAATTCAATTCGTCAAGTGAATGTCTCCTCAAAAAAATGTGTTTGACACTCTAGTCATGATGATTGGTTCTTTGTCAAATAGTGTTGGTAGACAATAATTTGATACAAGGAATTGATAATATGAAGGATGGTTTTTATCA
>CALVVB010000002.1 GCA_944363735.1 uncultured Bacilli bacterium
AGTATCCAACATATCACTTATTTTTTCTGTTTAACATGTTTATTGGTATTATAATGGAAAACATTTTCTTCATTATCTATATATGAAGGTATTCCTCTTTTAGCAAGAGCACTTTGAAATAATTATAAATCTACTATTTCTGATTATAAAGCATACAAAAGGAATTAGAATATCTAAACTCCTATTATCATGTTGTTACTTACAAATATTTTCCTACATATATATAAAACATCCATCATATTATTATAGCCTTATTTTTTGACCATTTCTTTACTAAATTTAATACCTCCACCTTCTTTCTCACCTATGGAAAATTTTTCTTGAGGCAACAAATTATTTTCTTGTAAGATTACTTTGATATTATTTTCAAAATTATTAATTAGTTCTAAATTATTTTTTCTCTTTAAGCTAAGTTTTTCAAATACACTATAAATTTGATATTCTGTTTTAATCGTAAAACTCAGACTTTTTTTATATTCCTCTATAGTCGTACGAGTACTTTCATAATCTATAGGTTTTTCAAGTTTAGCTTTACAATCAAGATATCTAGAACAATAAGCAGCTATATTAGATATCAAAGATTTCAATACTCATTCCAATACAGTATCAGTAATAACAAGATCTAAATCTTCTAAAGGCAAAGCAAAATCAAATTCAAGTGGTAAATTTCCAAATTTTTTAACCATCTTTTTTCGTAATAATTCATTTTCTTTTTCTTCCATAAACATTAACTTCTTTCATTTTTTTCTTATTTTACAAATGTAATGGATTAAAGTCAACATCTAAATTAACTTTGTTTATAGTAGCATAATACTCTACTAGTTTTTCTAAGACTTCATGAATATTATCTTGATACTGATATTTTAATATTAATTGATAGTGATAGATGTTTTGTTTTTTAAAGATAGATGCAGGGCTAGGTCCCAATATTATAGTTTTATCTAGATATTTATGGCAGACTTTCTCACACTTTTTCGCTTCAATTAAAGCTTGTTTACTATCTTTACTAGAGATATTCAAAGATACAAGATAATAGTAAGGTGGATATTTCATTAGTTTTCTTGCTTTCATCTCTTCTTTATAAAAAGACTGATAATCATTTTCTTTTGCATACCTAATTGCATAATTCTCTTCATTAAAGGTCTGAAAAATAACTTTACCAGATTTGTCACTTCTTCCTGCTCTTCCTGCTACTTGATTAAGTAAAGCGAAAGTTTTCTCACTACTTCTAAAGTCTGGTAACATTAGTGAGGTATCAGCATTTATTACACCTACTAGAGTAACATTAGGAAAGTCAAGGCCCTTGGCAACCATCTGTGTACCAAGTAATATATCTGCATCTCCTCTTGCAAAAGTATCTACAAGTTTTTTATGGGCACCTTTCTTATTAGTAGTGTCAACATCCATTCTAAGGAATCGAGCTTTAGGTATTATTTCTTTTAATTCTTCTTCTATTTTCTCAGTACCAACTCCTAAGTCTTTTAAAGATTTCTCATGACACTTAGGACAGGTAACTTCATACTTAGTGGCATAACCACAATAATGGCATCTTAAGATATTACTACTTTTATGATATGTAAGAGTTATATCACAATTAGGACATTTAACTGTCTCGCCACAATTAGAACAAGTAACAAATGAAGAATATCCTCTTCTATTTAATAGAAGTATTACTTGTTCACCTTTTTCAATAGTTTTATTAATTTCATCTATTAAAGGAAGAGAGAAGTGTCCTTTAGACCTACCTATTTCTTTATTCATATCAATTAACTCTACTTTAGGTAGCTCTTTACCATTAACTCTTTTTTCTAAAGTAACAAGATTAAAGACATTTTTTAATCCTCTAGCATATTCTTCTAACATAGGTGTGGCACTACCAAGTACTACCTTTGCTCCAAAATCTTCAGCTCTTTTTATTGCCACTTCTTTAGCATTATACCTAGGATTATTATCTTGTTTATAAGAATCACTATGACACTCATCTATAATGATAAGGCCCAGATTTTTAAGTGGTGCGAATACTGCACTTCTAGCACCTATTACAATATCTGCTTCTCCTTTTACTATCCTTCTATACTCATCATATTTCTCTCCATCTGATAAGGCACTGTGGAGTAATGCTATATTATTTCCAAACCTTTCTTCAAAGCGTTTAATTAACTGAGGTGTTAGCGATATTTCAGGTACTAAAACAATACTCTTTAACCCCTTTTCTAAATACTTATCAATAAGTTCCATATAAACTTCCGTCTTCCCACTACCAGTAACACCATATAGTAAAGATACTGTATTTTCAGTATTTAAAATATTGTTGACAGCATTTTCTTGTAATGAAGTTAATTTTTTTATTTTTTTATCACTTTCTTCATAATCAAGTCTATAAACTTCTTCTTCTAAAACTCTTAAAATATTATTTTTAACTAAAGTATTAAGAATAGAGATAGAAACATCTTTTAACTCCTCACAACTTAACTTTTCTTTACCTTTAAACAACTCTACAACTTCTTTTTGTTTATCAGTTAATTTCTTATCACAATCATTTAAATAATATACTTTTCTATATTTCTTCTTAACATCACTTTTAATACTAGCTTTATATCCTTTAGGAAGCATAACTTGATAACAACTAATTAGTGATGCTAAGGTTGTTTTATGTAAATATTTACCAAGTTCTAACAATTCTTTAGTAAGTATTACTTCTTCATCTAAAACTTCTTCTATTTCTTTTAATTTATCTACATCACTATTTTTATCTTTCTCTAAAATAAACCCTACTAAAGTTCTATTACCAAAAGGAACCCTTACTCTTTTGCCTATTTCTATTTTATCTTCTAAAGATTTAGGAACTAAATAATCAAAGATTCTATCTACACTTTTATTAGTTATCTCAACTAAAACTCCTATTATCAAAGTAACACTCTCCTTTCTTACTAAAACTTTAGTTCGTAAAACAATTTAAAGAAAAAGGCTTAAATAAACAAAGCCATATATACTAAAAATCCAAAGAAAATTAAACTAACTATCAGACCATTAATCTTCTCAAAGTTACTACTTTTATATTTAACACCTACTCCTATCATCATTAAAGCTCCACCAATTAATCCTCCAATATGAGCGGCATTATCAATCCCTGGAACCATAAAACCTAATAAAAGGTTAATAACTATTAAAGGTATTATCTGACTTTTAATAACGGTTCCTAAATAAATGCGATAATGATATCCAAAGTATAATAAGGCCCCTAGTAAACCAAATATCGCTCCACTTGCCCCTACACTTAAAGCTTCTGGTGTTACTACTACTGATAATAAGGAACCACAGACAGCACTAAACAAATAGACTACTAAAAATCTCCATTTACCAATAAAACTTTCTAACTGCATACCTATAATCCATAAGGCATACATATTGAAAAGTAAATGGGCAATATTAGCATGTACAAAAGCAGCAGTTAACAAACGATAATATTCTCCCATCTTAACAAAAGGTCCATAACTACCTAAATATGTAATTACAGCATCAGACTTATCTAAAAGCATGGGAATAAAGAATAATAATATATTAATTATAATTAAAGCATATGTAACAATCGGTTTTTTAGGTGTAAAAACATCTGCAACTTTTTCTTGATCTTTTTTATTATGATCATTTATATCATTAGTAACTTTAACAAACAATTCTATTCCCTCTTCATTAAATTTTAATTTGCGAGAAAGATCAGGGAAAATAGATTTTAATAATTTATTTTTCTTAACATCAGCATCTTCATGAACTTCAATTGCAGTTATATTATCAGTTTTAAAGTCATCTAAATTAACCGTTCCACCTAAATCTAAAAAAATACTAAGTGTATTTAATTTAAATGATAAAGTCTTTTTCTTTATTTTTCTTAATATTCTATTAGTTTTAAATATGTCAAATTTATATTGTTCATCATTATGAATATATCTCATAACAAGTCTAACGACTTTATAATCTTCATCTAAATTCTCTAGCCAGATTTCATCTTCAGCACCTTGTAATACTATAGGAGTATACCCTTTTTCGGTAATAAAGTAATGAAGAAGTTTCATAGCTAGAGTATTTTTCTCATTCATATCTATAATATGTTCTTCCATAGATATCTCCTTTCGATATATATTTTAACATATTTTGATTTATAAATAAACCTATTCTCTATATAATTTAAACGAAGAAACTTACTAAAAGCATTAACTAATATCTTCTTCACAATTCCAAATACCAAGTTTTCCTTTTGCAAATATAGGCTTATCTAAAACTTCAATATCATCTAAAATCCAAGCATACCTACCAGGCTTATAATCACCGACTAAATATTCTAACTTGTCTTTCTTTATCTTATCTAAAAACTCTTCATCCATATAAACGCAATCAACTAACTTACATTTAAGGATAATATAACCAAAGTTTAACACACTATCTTTAACAAGATTCATTAGTTCTTTATTATTTTTCCATTCTTTAGGTATCTTAGTAGAACTAGCATGAATATATAATTCTCCTCTATAATTAGTTTTAAAACTTCTTGTTTCTATTTTCTTTTTACCAAGTTTTATCAAGGTTGCATATGGTTCTGTTAAACTAAGTACTTTCAATTTATAAAACCTCCATGACATTTTAATTCATAAATTAATTTATCATCTTTATAAATTTGTTCAATACCTACAAAGTTTTCCATATCCCCATCTACATTAAAGGTATAAAGATAATCTTCATTTATAAACTCTTTAGGACCCCTAACAGGAATAATATCTTTATCTTCGCCTACTTTCATAAGAGCGACTCTTAATACTTTATCCATAACTTCTTCTGTTAAACTAGAATCTAATGTAACTCCATAATAATTCATACCCCAAAGAATATTATCATTATAATATACTACTTCTTCACCCATAAACTTAACTCCACCAAAATATGTATCATGATAAGTAAAATTACCATCTTCATAATGATAATCTTTTGATAAAAGCCTACTAGAGGGAGATTTAGAAGCATCTCCATTTGCATAAGTCCCCTTTTTAGCTTTCACTAAAAAATCTAAAAATTCTTTATTATTTATATTCATATAAAATCACTCCTTCTTAAGTATGCCTATACCTAAATGTAATTTCTCTTTATTTAATATTTTCTTCTTTAAGGCTTTCTGCAAACTGGTATTTTCAGGTAGTTCTTCATATTTAATGTTATCTAAAACATCATCAAAAACAAAATTTAGAAAGTCTTTTATATTTTCTTCATACTCAACTATATCAAATTTACTTTGAAATTTAATTATATTACTACTTAGAGAAAGAACTTCTTTTAGTTCAGGGCTTAACAACCAACTCTCTGTATAATAAATAATCTCTTCATCTTTAAAATATTTTTTAAGATATTTATCTATCTTTACTAGTGAATCATTTACTTCTTTTTCATCTAAATTTTCTCCTTTGGGGATATGTATATAACAACCTCTAAAGTTTTCTTTGTTTTTAACATATTTCTTTATCTTTTTATTATTATCATCAATTTCATATTGTAATCTACCAATCTGAACTAACTTTCCCCTCATAAAGAAAGAACCCCAAATCATTTGGCTGAACCTAATTCCATCTATATTATGCAATTTTCTATCATTAAGGCAAATATTTCTAATGTTACATTTTTGAAGGATTATTTGTTCATTATCATATCCTCTTTCTTGCATATTTTTAATATGAAATTCATATCCACAAAGTAAAGCAATAACAGGAATCATAAAACTACCATGATTTTTAAAAGTATCTTTAGTAGACTTCCAATCCCAAATATCATTATAATCTTTAAGTGATGCTTTAAATAAAATATAGTACATAATAAAGCATATAAAGTTTAACTTTTCATCACACTTCAAAATATCGAGTTCTATAAATAATCTCTTTTTAAATTTATCATCTAGTCCATAGTAATTTAAAATATTATTAAAATCATATTTATCTAACCAGTCATTTCTATAATTATCTTTAATTACATCAATACAATTAAGCCAAGACTTAGGTGTTTTATTTAAAGATATATAATTAGCAAGCATTTCAATTTTATTCATCATTATTCTCCAAACTCTTTAAATAATCTAAAAAATCTTTAGGTGGTTCTTGTTCAAAATAAAGTTCTTTACCTGTAATAGGATGAATAAATCTAATACTCTTAGAATGTAACATTTGTCCAAATTCTGTTACATTTTTATGATTACCATATAAAGGATCATTACTAACTGGATGCTTTATGTAGTTTAGATGTACTCTAATCTGATGAGTTCTACCTGTCTCTAAGACACATTCTATTAAAGTATTATTTTTAAATCTTTTTAACACTCTAAAATTAGTTATTGCCTCTTTACTATTATGAGCAGTTACAGCCATCTTTTGTCTGTTATTTTCATCTCTTCCAATTGGGGCATCAATAGTACCAGTTTCATGCATAATTAGGCCATCAACTATAGCAAGGTAATGTCTTTCTATTTTCTTATTTTTAATCATGTCACTAAGTAGCTCCATAGTTTTAATGTCTTTGGCAACTACCATTAAACCACTAGTATCTTTATCAAGTCTATGAACAATACCTGGTCTAAAGGTTCCATCTTTACTTACTTTAGAGTGATAAATAAGAGCATTAACTAAAGTATCAGTAACATGACCTGGTGCAGGATGGACAACAAGACCACTCTCTTTGTTAATAATCATTAAATACTCATCTTCATAAACAATATCAAGAGGAATATTAGTAGGTTCAAGGTTTTCTAGATTTATCTCTTCATCAAGACTTACTTCAATAATATCTCCTAGTTTCACTTTATAACTAGCATTTTTTTCTTTACCATTAACAAGTATTTTATCATCACTAATTAACTTAGATACTCTACTTCTAGATAAATCACTATTACTTGCAATATAACTATCTAATCTTACACCTTCACTATTTACTTCTAACTTCATACTTCTTACCTCTTTCTTTTAATATTTCTTTAATTATAACTATAATTATTCCTACTACTATTAGTATATCTGCAAAGTTAAAAATAGGAAAATTGTATGTAAATATTTTAAATGATAAATAGTCGATAATATATCCATCCATTAATCTATCAAGGAAATTACCTAATAGGCCTGCTAGGACTAGAGAATAACCTATAGAAAGTACTCTATCATCTAAATTATTCTTTAACTCATATATTATAAAGAATAAACATATTAAAGCGATAAGTATTAATAGATAAGTCCTACTTGCAAATAAAGAAAAGGCTGCCCCATCATTTAAAACATAGGTTAAGGAAAAGAAATTATTTATAATATTAACAGTTGTTAAATAAGTACTAACTAAGTATTTTAACAATAAATCTATTCCTAACAAAACAATAACTAATATAACCACTAATATAATATTACTCTTCTTCTTCATTTTCTCTCCTTATATAATTAATTTTACTAACTACTAATTGTAATTCATCATATCTTTTTTCAACTGTTCCTGTAAATATACAAATATCTCCTTTTTTAATATCCATATTATTTTTATATACTCTAGGAAAAAAGATAAAATCAACCTGCCCTGTCTCATCACTTGCAGTTACAAAAGCCATATCTTCATTTTTCTTAGTCTTAATCGCTTTAACCTTCTCTACCATTACCATAACATTAACTATTTTATTAAAGTAATTACCTATACAATTAATACTAACAATATTCTGATACTTACTCTTATATGTAGTAACAGGATGATTACTAATATAAAAACCAAAGCACTCTTCTTCTTGTTCTAATAAAACACTATTAGGAAATTCATTAGTAATAATTATCTCTGGCTTTAATACTAAACTCTCATCTAAATCAATAGTCAAAGTTCCATAGTTAACTAGACTATCTAAATTAGTAATAAGAGTCTTTTTATTAAACCCAAAATTTCTAAAAGCGTCAGCATTTATTAAGGACTCTAACTGTTTTTTAGTAACACCACCTCTAACTAATTTAGAAAAGGCATCATATATATCAGTAAATTCTTTATCCCTTGACCTCAACACTAAACTAGAAACACTTGTTCCTACTCCTTTAATAGTAGAAAATGGAAAGATTATGTTATTATCATCTATAACAAATCTATTAGTACTCTTATTTATATCAGGCTTTAATACTTTTAAATCATGACTTCTTATCTCTCTTAAATATTCTTGCATTTTAGATGAAGCCCCTATAACATTATTTAAAAGATTAGCATAGAACTCTAACTTATAATGTACTTTTAAATAAGCCATTTTATAAGCGACTAGAGAGTATGCAACGGCATGAGATTTATTAAAGCCATAACCAGCGAATTTAAGAATACTTGCAAATATTGTTTTAGAAATATTTTCATCGTGCCCTAACGCTTTCGCTTTACTTATAAATTTACTTTCTTCATTCTTTAAAACATCTACTTTTTTCTTACTAATCGCTCGTCTTAAGATATCTGCTTCTCCTAATGTATAACCTGCATAGATGTTTGCAACTTGCATTATCTGTTCTTGATATATCATAATACCATAAGTTTCTTTCAAAATAGGTTCTAATGATTTATCTTGATAAATAACTTTCTCTCTTCCTTCTTTTCTTGCTATATATAAATCTATATTTTCAGCAGGACCAGGTCTAAATAAAGCAATCGCTGCGATTAAATCATCAAAACTGCTAGGTTTAAGCTTTCTTAAGAACCCTCTCATTCCATTAGATTCAAATTGAAAGATACCACTAGTATCACTATTTGCAAATAATTTATAAACCTCATTATCATCTAAAGGAATATCATTAAATTCTATCTTAATTCCTCTATTTTTTAAAACTGTATCCATACAATTCATTATTATTGTAAGGTTTCTAATTCCAAGAAAATCCATTTTTAATAGACCTAACTCTTCTAAATAGTTCATGGAATATCCTGTTAAGTACATATCATCACTTTTAGTTAAAGGAATAACCTCATCTAAATCCATCTTACACATAACAATACCAGCAGCATGAGTTCCAATCTGTCTTGGAAATCCTTCTATAATAGAAGCTATTTTATAAACTTTAAATAAAACTTCATCACTATTTATATATTCTCTAAACTTATCGTTTTCTTTATAAAATTCATTTAATTTTTTATGAGATAAAATAGGAATAAAAGATGTTAATTTATCTACTTTATATAGGGGTATACTAAATATACGACAAACATCTCTTAACACTTGCTTAGCAGCAAGTGTTGCAAATGTAACAATACCAGAGACTCTTTTTTTTCCATATTTATCAGTAACATAATTAATAATATCATCTCTATAAATATCAGGTATATCTGTATCTATATCAGGCATAGTTTGGCGTTCTGGATTTAAAAATCTTTCAAATAGTAAATTATATTTTAGTGGATCTATTTCTGTAATACCAAGAGAGTATGCGACTAAACTCCCTGCTGCACTACCCCTACCAGGTCCTACCAATATTCCTTTCTTTTTAGCATATCTAATAAAGTCATAAACAACAAGAAAATAATTAGCAAATCCCATATTGTTAATAATGTTAAGTTCATAACCTAACCTATCAAGATAAGTTTTAGGAACATTATTATTAAGCCTTTTAGAAAGACCTGCTTTAGAAAGACTCATTAAATAGATAGATGAGTCTACTCCTTTAGGACATTCATATATAGGTAATAATAAATTAGGTTTTGGAAATTCTAAATTACATTCATCTACTATTTTTAAGGTATTAAGGAGTCCAATATTTTCATATGTATTAATAATATCAGAAACTTCTAATTCTTTATTTAAAGTATCATAACTAATATTATCATTAAGAGTCTTACCATCCCTAATTAAATATAGATATTTTAAGTAATCACTATCTTCTTTAGTCTTATATAAACAAGACTTTAAATAAACTATATTTTTAGTTATAATTAAAGCTTCACTTTCCTCTTGCTTATTATTAAAACCAAGATAAATATCAATAATTTTATCTTTATATTCTAAATAGAAATTTAAACTATCAAAAGGTATTAAAAAGAAAAGATTATCTTTATATTTAATAATATCGTCTATTGTAATACTATTATCATTTACTCTTGTACATATTTTTATTAAATTAAGATATCCTTGATAGTTTTTTACATATAGTAATATTTTATAATCACCAAACGCTACTTCTAAACCAACAACCGGTTTTATCTTCTTAAGATTACACTTTTTTATAAACTCCATTGTTCCATACATATTATCATCACAAATAACAGCATTATCTCTATTATTTCTTATATTATAATCTATAATATCATCTATTGTTAAAAGACTTGAAAGTAGAGAGTAATTACTCTTAACATATAACATATTATACATGATAATCACTCTCCTTTCTTCTTTTATATCATACGAATGTATGTAGAGTCAATATTTTTAGATATTTTATTTGACTTTAGGTTATATTTATGATAAAGTTATAAAGCAGAAACGTTTAGTAAAGGAGGAATTATTATGGCAAAGAAAGTTACTAGCAAAAAGCCTTTAACTGGAAATAGTAGATCACATGCTTTAAATGCTACTAAAAGACAACAAAAACCAAATTTACAAGTAATTAGACTTGAAGATGGAACTAAAATTAGAATGAGTGCAAGAGAAATTAGAAGTTTAAGAAAACAAGATAAGAAAGCTGCTTAAAACAAAAAAGATAATCATTATTATATGATTATCTTTTTCTATTACCATAGTACATATTAACTTTTTTTAGCATATAGCCTAAATTTCTTGTTTCTTTTTTTCTAGTTAGTTTTTGAAAATATTCTAAATCAAGTTTTTGATATTCATACTTTCTTACTTCTTCTTTTTTTGTAGTATTAACAACAATTGCAAATTGAGATTTCATATTAGGAGTTACTTTAACTATGCTGTTGGCTAAACTTACTCCAACTCGTGCTGAAGCTAAAGCAGCAGTATATGATTTTTCTCTTATTTGATAGTTATTCATTAATTGATCCTTTCTTACAGCATTTTGATATACTATCATAATATAATTAATATGTTTAAAAAAATTTATAATACCACTAATTAATAATTATCTTTCCAAATAATCTGCTCCTTTAAAATTACCTTCTTCCGGTTCTTCTCTTAACAAATCATTAAAATCCTGTTGTCTTAATACTTCATATATAACTATTGCGACACTATTAGAAATATTTAAAGCTCTAACATTAGAAGTCATTGGTATTCTAAGGCAATGAGATAAATCATTCCTTAATATTTCTTTAGGTATACCAGTAGATTCTTTTCCAAAAATAAAATACAAATCTAAATTATTTTTATTACTATAATCAAAACTAGTATGAGGAACTCTTCCATATCTGGTTAAATAATAATAAATACCCTTATTTTTAGAAGTAAAATCAGCCCAATTTTCATATACAACGTAATCTAACTTATCAATATAGTTAACTGCACTTCTTTTAAGGTGTGCTTCATCTAAAGAAAAACCTAATGGTTTAATTAAATGTAATTTTGTATTAGTTCCTACGCAAGTCCTCATAATATTACCAGTATTTTGTGGTATCTCTGGTTCAAATAAAACAATATTATTCATAATATATATCCTCCTAAACTAAAACAAGACTTATTGTCCTGTTTTATCATTAATATCAAGAAAACTTAAAGCTTCATCTCTAGTTAATAATGCTCCATTAAGTCCATCTTCAACTGCTGTTATCTTACCTTCTGTGAATTTTATTAAACATGGTACTCTTTCAATATTAAAATCAGGACCATATTTATCTAATAATGTTTTTATGTAAGTATTCATATCATTTTCATTCTCTAAATTTACATAAGTTAAGTCTTGATAATCATTTTTTTCTAGTGCAGATTTTATACTTTCTTCAAATTCTCTACATTCACTATTACTAGCAACACATAAATATAAGATTTGAGTTGGGTTTTCAGTCAAATAATGTTCTAATTCATCAGAATTAATTTCAGAAACTACATTTTGTAATACAGGTATTTCCTTTTGATAATTTTTATAAGTACTATACCAACTTGCAAGATATAAAACTATTGCTATTACAGCAATGTAAATAACTATCAATATTGCATAATTCTTTTTTTGTCTCTTTTTACTTTTCATCTCTAATCACCTCTAACTTAAGTTAATTGTAACACAATCTCAACATTTTGCAAACAATAGTTTACAAAATTTTAGGCATTAAAACCTCCCTATTATAAAATTAAACATAAACTATCTATAAAAGGAGGATGAGTTATGTACAATAGACAAATATACCAAATGAATAATAGAAATAGTTTCATTCCTTTAATAGTTGGTGGTGTTATAGGATATGGATTAGGAAGTTATAATAGACCAAATTTTTATCCTATGTATCCTATTCCAGTTTATCAAGTATATCCACCGTATTATTTTCACAGATCACCATATAGAGGAAGATAAGCAACAAGCTTATCTTTTTTCAAATAAAAAGTCCTATGGACTATTTAATTTCAGTTATTTCAACCTCATAACTTCCATTAGGACTTTCTACTGTAATAATATCGCCAACTTTATGATTAAGTAAAGCTTTAGCGATAGGACTTTCATTAGATATTCTTCCTTCAAAAGGATCAGCTTCTTGACTACCAACTATTTGATATTCATCAGAATCATCTGGATCGTCTACATATTTAATAGAAACTGTGCTACCAAGACCAACTATATCTTTTGGAATATCTTTAATTATTTCTACATTTTCAAGCATCTTCTCAATAGTTTTTATTCTACCTTCTATTTGTGCTTGTTCATTTTTAGCAGCATCATAGTCAGCATTTTCTGATAAATCACCTAAACTACGTGCTTCTTTAATAGCCTGAATATTAGCAGGTCTTTTTTCATTTATTAATTCACTTAATTCATTCTTTAAATCATTAAGTCCTTCTTCTGTTAAGTAAACTACTTTTTTATTTACCATTATAATCACCTCAAAAATTAATAATATTTGATTAGAACATACTAATCATAATACAAGCAAAATTTTATCATAATTCTACAAAAATATCAAGTGTTATTTTTAGAAATTCTTTCTAGTATAGTATGCAGCATATTATAAAATGATACTTAAATTACAAACAAAAAATGCTAACATTATGTTAGCATCATAATAATTTTTCCATAATATTTTTTATGGAATATATAATTATTTAATTTCTGTAAGCCAAAGACTATGTAAATTACAATAAGCATAGATTTTATTATATTCGCTACTATAAGGAAAACTTACTTCTGGTTTATCTCCTGCTTTTAACTCCTTAATCATGTAATTATCATCACTTGCAAGAATTATAAAAGAAATATAATGTTCTTCTGTCATAGGATGCTCTACTTCTCCTACTTTAATATTAATCATTCCCTCTTTAATCTCATAAACTGGTAAATGTTTTTCAGTTGCTGCTTCTGTAGTATTAGCTTCAATAAGATCCATTTTCTCACCACAACATACTAAAGCTTCACTTTTATCTTCTAATTTTAAAATAACATTTCCACATTTTTTACATACATAAATTTTCATTAATCATACCTTCTTTCTATATCTATTATAATTTTTATTTTATTTTTTTACAATATGTAACTAAATTTTCTAAAAGACAAGCGACAGATAAAGGTCCTATCCCTTTAATTTTTGGAGTGTAACTAATGTTGCCATTATCTATTAAGATATCCCCTATACCTATATCTATAACAACAGTATCATCTTTTAAATCACTACTTTTAAAAAGATTATTAACTCCTGTTGCACTTATAATAATATCACTTTTTTTCAAAAAAAGAAATAAATCTTTAGTTTTAGAGTGACAAATTGTAACAGTAGAGTTTAAATTTAATAAATAAGTTGCAAGTGGTTTAGATATATTATAACTTCTTCCTATAATAGTAACTTTTTTACCATCTAAAGAGATATTATAAGAATCTAATATTTTTATAACGGCAAGAACAGTTGAATTAACTATATTAGATCTATTTATAGACAAATAATACTGATTAACTGGATTAACTCCATCTACATCTTTATTTATATCTATCTTTTCATAACAAGCATATTTATCAATATTTGTAGGAATTGGTTCTACTAATAAAATACCTGTTATTTTATTATTTTTATTTAATTTATTTATTAAAGAAATAACTTCTAAAGTATTAGAATTATCTAACTTATAATGCCTAAAATAGATACCTAGACTTAAGCATTTTTCTATTATTAAATTCTCATAAATAGATTTATTAAAAGTGATGATAGCAATAGTAATTTTCTTATCTTTTTTATTTTCTATTACTTTAGTTAATATTTCTTTTTCTAAACTACTACAATCTAATGCTTTACTCATATTTTTTTATCTCTCTTACTAAAAAGTCATCTGTCATACCAGCGATAAAGTCTATTACTTGTCTTTTTATATCAGTAGTTTCAAAATATGACTTATCTTGGTGATCTAAAAATAACTTATATATAATACTATCTTTATTATTAGTTTTTATATCTTCTAAATAAATGTGATATAACTTATTAATTTTTTTCTCATAATAATCTAATTCTTCTTTAGTCATAGATTTACTATAAATATATTGATAATTAAATTTCTTTAATGAAAATAAGGCTTTATATACATTATCACTCATTTTAATATGTTGTTTATCTAAGCTTTCATTAATAATATCAAGTATTATTGTATTAACAATATCTTTATTATTATTTCCTAAAATATCAACTATCTCTTTAGGAATATCGCTTCTTTTAAGTTTACCAATCATAATAGCATCTTCAATATCTCTTCCAATATATCCTATAATATCGCTAATTCTAACAACACAACCTTCTAATGTCATAGGACGATATACTTTAGCTTTCTTTAAGTCTTTATAACTTTCATTATATTCTCTTAAAAATTCTTCTTTATCTTTCATCATAGGTTCATATATAGGACTTAACATTTCTCCATTATGAGTCATAATACCATCTAATGTTTGAAGTGTTAAATTAAGGCCTTTCCCATCAGTTGCAACAAACATATAATATCTAACACCTTGAATATTATGAGCGAAATATTCTCCTAGTTCTTTAAGTGATAATCTATTTAATATCGCTTCCCCAGCATGTCCTAAAGGAGTATGCCCAATATCATGACCTAAGGCAATCGCTTCTATTAAATCTTCATTTAAGTTTAAAGCCCTACCTATTGTTCTAGCAATTTTACTAACTAACTGCACATGAGTAATTCTTCTACTAACATGATCATTAGAGTTTAAAGTATAAACTTGAGTCTTATTTAAGTATCTTGTATAAGATAAAGAGTGAATTATTCTATCTATATCATGAAAAAATGGAGGTCTAATATCTTCATTTTCCTCTTTAAACCTAATAGCATCACTACTTTTAGTAGCATATTTACTTAAGTTTTTTTCTTTATTTAGAAAATTTTCTTTTATTAAATTAAAATCTAAATCACTCATAAAATTTGCCTCGAACCTTCTATTTTTTTTACTTTTTCTTTTATTTTCCTTTTTTCATTCTTATCATAGATATGTAATTTTTTATAATAATTATAAAAAGGAGAATTATCAAAATTCCGTTCATAGTCTTCTATATCAGAAAAAGTCGCTAAATTTTTATCTTCATCTAACTCTAATTCATCAATTGCAAGTGCAAAACTATTTTTTTTAACGTCAGATTTTATAGAACTATTTTTATCTTTTAACTCATAACTTCTTCCAAAAACCTGGTATAAATCTGATTTATCATAAAATTCATCAAATTTTGTCATTATTTCTTTGTAATTACCTACAATACTCTTTTTTACTAATATTATGCCTTTATGTTCACACGTATAATAATCAATATATCCACCTTCTATCAAATAAAAAGGTACTTTATAAATTCTTGTTTTCATCTGTTTCCTCCTCCTAAAGCTTTTACTTTTCCTCTTCTCATCTTAACATAATTATCAAAATTATCTTTAATATAATTATCTCTATCAAAGGTATCATCAACTAACACCCTATTTTCTTCAGTAAAATCATCACTATTTAAATATAGGCACTCATCATAATTAACAATACTTAGTCTTTTATTATCATCTCTTTCAGACTTTAAAATAACAAAATTATTAAAGCCATCTAACTCTTGATAACCATTTTTAGTTTCAGATACTATTATCTTATCTAAAAACTTAAAATCAACCTCTCCACAAACAAAATCTTCTACAAGCATAACATAAACTGGAACCATATAATATTCTTTACTACCCATAACTACTTCTTTAACCCCTTTTACTATTTTTTAAATTTCTTATCTTACAACCAATATTTCTTAATTTCTTATTATCTATATTCTTATAGATATTATTAAAGTTTGAATTATCAAAATTATCTACATAATAATCTAAAAACTGTTCTGTTACTAAATTCTTAGGAATAAACTCTTCTTTAAATGTAAATAATGCTACACCCCTAGTTTGTTTTTTAGTCTCTAAAGTATTTCCTCTAATTAATTTTAATTTATTACCATTTACCATTTCTTTAGTTAAAATCTCTATACTAAAATAACCTGTTAAAAGTTCTTTTGCAAAAAGATGGTATGGTGTTACAACAATATAATCCAACTGATTATAACTTACTAAATCTTCCTGCAACTCATAAACTGGGACTTTATAATATCTAAACATAACAACTATCCTTTCTTTATTAATCTTATCATAGAATAAGGAATAAGTCTTGTATCAAATGGTAATTTTAGTATTTCTTCTGGATGTCTTGCTACTTTTATTTTCTCATTATCTTCATTATAGATAGTTTCTATTTTATAAGGATAAATCTCTCCATTAGGTGTAAATATCTCTACTTCATCACCTACTTTAAAGTAGTTACGTTCTTTTAAAACAATAGATTTCATCTTTTCATCATAACCTATTATAAGTCCTAAATACTCTTGATTAGATACTTCTTGTCTACCTGTATAATACTGGTCTGTCTCATCTGCTAGATGATTAAAATATTGACTAGTTGTATCACGATTAGCGACAGAATCAAGTCGTCTTTGATACTCAAGTAATTTCTCATCTGTTAATGTTCCATCATAAATACTATCTATTAAAAATCTATAACTTCCTATAACTGTTGCAAGGTAATAAAGGCTTCTCATTCTTCCTTCTACCTTTAGAGAACTTACACCAATATCTATTAAGTCTTTAATAAAGATTGCCATGTTTAAATCTTTAGTAGCAAGGGTAAATTTATCATTGCTATCATAATCAAAGGCAAAACGACATACTTGAGCACATCCTCCACGGTTTGCATCTCTATTAGTAACATAATTAGATAAAGCACATCTACCACTAAAGCAAGTACACATCGCCCCATGAATAAAGACTTCTGTCTCTAGATTAGGTATACTTGATATTTCTTTTATTTCTCCTTTTGATAGTTCTCTTGCAAGTACTACTCTACTTGCTCCTAAATCTCTATAAAACATAGCACTGCTTATATTAGTAATAGAGTCTTGAGTTGATATATGAACCTCTACTTCTTTATAATTATCTATAATATATTTAGCAAGATATAAATCACTAACAATAAAAGCATCTATACCACAGTCTATAACTTCTTTAATATATTCTTCCATACCTTTTCTATCTTTATCATGAAAGACAATATTAGTAGTTAAATATACTCGTTTATTTAGATTATGAGCGAAAGTACATCCCTCTTTTAATTCATCTAAACTAAAATTAGTAGCATTCGCTCTTAAACTTAGTTTTTCTCCTCCAACATAAACAGCATCAGCGCCATATAATAGTACTACTTTAAGTCTTTCTAAATCTCCTGCAGGTGCCAGTAATTCTATTTTTTTCATAAAAGCTCTACCTTTCTTAATTTATATATGACTAGCGATAAAATCTACCACATCATCTTCATTATCGTTTAGTATTTTTATATCATCATCAGTAACATCTGTAAAATATTTATCTAATCTTTTATATTTAGAAATAGAATTTAAGGGGTATCCTGGATTAATTTTATCACTCCTACTACTTACCATATAGAAATTATCTTTAGACCAAGTATAAGTAGCTTCTTCACCCTTTTCATTAATAACTGCTAAACCATATACCCATTTACAATTAATTCTACCATCTACACCATATTCTTTTACTAAGTTAGTATAATATTCAAGTGCTTCTTCATCAGTTAGACTCTTACCATTTACACGTCTTACAAATAACCCAGGTTGCCTATCTTCTGGAACTCCTTCCATATATAGCGTATCATCCATACCCATACTAGGCTTTTTTGTCTTCTTATAACACTCTCTTGCTTTTATTAAAGCATTTTCTATAGCAGTACTTCCATCTTCTTCTATATCTAATTTAATATCTATATCTTTTAAAGATAATACTTCTATTCCTAATTCTTTTAATCCTTTACTAAATCTTTTTGATTTAGATTGATTAGTAGTTGCAAAAATAATTTGTTTCATAACTACTCCCTCCTACTTTACTTTGTAGATAGTTTCTCTATATAAGAAACCTCTATTATGTCCTGCCAATTCATCTATTTTATCTTTATTAAAATTTACAAAAGCCGCAATTAAGTCTTTATATTCATTATAACTGTAATTACCCTGTTCAACTATTCCATAGTTAAGACCACAATCTACTAATTCTTTATAGATATTACTTAAGTTAAGTCTTTTATTATAAAAGAAAGTTGTACCATTATTATCTTCTTTAACTAAAAACTCTTGTCCACTTTTTGGCTCTTTAATAGTAATTATTGCGCTCTTACTTTTATTTTTATTTGCAAAATAGCTTGTAAGTAAATTTCTTCTAGACATAGCAATAACAGGATTACCAAGTAATAGAACAAATAAATCACTTTTAGTATTATGTCTTATATTAAGAATTTCATCTTTAGTTATTTCATTAGAAAGATATGATCCTTTTACCCCTAGATCATAATATAAGTTAATAGTATCACTATTAGTAACCATATGTGTCTGATTAAATATGAGATTTAGTGATAATTTGTTTTCCTTTACTAAGTTAAGTATTGCTAAATCGTAGAAAAACACACCATCTACTTTTAGAGTTTCTAACTTTTTTAAAATTTCAAGCAAATTATCTAAGTCACTATTAAATATCATTTTATTTATGACAACAAATACTAATTTATCAGTATTTTTCTTGTAATTTTCAATATCAGAGATACTATAGTATTTAAAATAATCAACTGAAAAATTCTCTAAAGGAAAAATAATTCCGTCTAGACCATATTTTAAATATTCTAAATAATTATTATCTCTTATTACTCCTAAAATTTTCATACTATCAGTCCTTTACGTAACATATTCTATCATAAATATAGTAAATAAAAAAGAGGATTAGTTTTATTATTCTTCCTCTTGATTATCTAATTTTACTAATACTTCTCTTGGCTTAGAACCATTAGGAGGTCCAATAATACCTCGTTCTTCTAATAAGTCAATGATACGAGCTGCTCTATTATAACCAAGTTTAAATCTTCTTTGTAATAGTGAAGCACTAGCTTTACCAGTCTCTATAACAAACTCTACTATCTCATTATATAATGGATCATCATATTCTTCAGCTTGAGCCATATCTTCTTTTTGAGAAGCACTCTTTTCACTATCTCCTGATAAGTTCATAAAGGCCTGATCATACTCTGCTTTTTGTTGTTCAATTGTATAATCAATAATTCTTTTAATCTCATCATCAGAAATATAGGCTCCTTGAATACGTTCTGGATCTGCTTCTCCCATTGGTAAGAATAACATATCACCTTTACCTAGAAGTTTTTCTGCTCCTGTCATATCAATGATTGTACGTGAGTCGATACTACTAGAAACAGCGAATGAGATACGACTTGGAATATTCGCTTTTACAACACCAGTAATTACATCTGTTGATGGTCTTTGCGTAGCGATAATTAAGTGAATTCCGGCGGCACGGGCCATTTGGGTAATTCTCATAATAGATGCTTCTACATCTTTACTTGCAACTAACATAAGGTCTGCTAACTCATCTATAATTACAACTATAAATGGCATCTTCTTAATTTGTTCATCAGGTGGCAATGTTTTATTTTTCTTTTCAACATAATCATTATAAGTTGCAATATTTTTAGTTTTAGTCTCACTAAAAGTATCATAACGTCTTTCCATCTCAGCAACTATCTTAGATAGTGCTACACTTGCTTCTTTAGGATCAGTAACAACTGGTCTCATTAAATGAGGAACACCATTATAACCAGAAAGTTCAACTTTTTTAGGGTCAACCATCACAAGTTTTACTTCATCAGGCTTTGCCCTCATCAAAATAGAACAAATAATACCATTAATACAAACAGATTTACCTGAACCAGTAGATCCTGCTACTAAAAGATGGGGTGTTTTATTAATTTCACACCAAATAACATTACCCATAATATTTTTACCTAAAGGACAAAGTAGTTTGGCATTATCTAAAGACTTAGGAACTTTTTCTAATACTTCCCTAAAGGAAACAGGAGCTGTTTCTTTATTAGCGATTTCTATACCTACTGTATTTTTACCAGGAATAGGTGCTTGAATTCTAACATCTTTTGTCGCTATTGCTAAAGCTATTTCTCTATGAATTGATAAAAGTTTACTAACTTTAGTACCAGAATGAAGTTCTAACTCATATTGAGTAACTGTAGGACCAATATGTACTTCTACTACTTTTCCAATAATATTAAAGTCTTTTAGTACTTTTTCAAGTATTTCTATATTCTTTTCAATTAAACTTTGATTAACACTGTTTTTCTTTTTTTTAGGTTGATCTAATATATTAATAGATGGTAAGACATAGTTATGTTTAATGGATACTTTATTAGAAGAATCTATATTTTCATTGTTAGCATCATTATTATCAGATACTTCTTCATTGACTTTAGATCTTGTTAATTGATCGATACTAGATATGACGATTCTCTTATCATCATCTTTTACTTCGCCAAGTACAGGTTCTTCATTTCCTGTAATAATAGGTTTCTTACTATCATTTTCTTCTTCGATATTATTTTTATCTTTTCTAGGAAACTTCTCTTTAGCAGCCTTTGCCTTATCTTTGACAAAATCAACAATAGAGAATCCTGTAAATAAACAGAACCCTATAACTATCAAAGTCCAAGCGATTATCTGCATACCTCTATATGAGAAAAGTAACATAAATAAAACTCCAAAGGTACAACCAATAATACCTCCACCAATAGCATTAGGTCTAGCTCCTTTCATAACATCTGAAAAAGAGTTGATTAACTGATTAGTAGTTTCACTAAATACTTTTATAGCATTACTATCATTTTCTAATATAAAGTTTTCATGCATCAAGACAAGCAATCCTATAACTAACAAATAAATACCTAACATTTTAGTTGTAAATAAGTTAGGCCAATTTCTATTTATAATTAAATATGCTCCAATCACTAATAAGACAACTAATAAAACATTATAAAATACTCCTACAAGAAATATTGAGAAGGATGCAATCATATTACCTACAGGACCATATCTACCAATACCAAGTATTGCTGCTAAAACAAGTAATACTCCATATAATTCTGTAGAATGGGCGAAGCCTTTCTTAGTTTCCTTCTTTTTCTTTCTTTTTGCCATAACCTTCACTGCCTTTCGTATCTTTACTACTAAAGTATAACAAAACTAAAGAATAATTTAAAGAGCTTGTCACTCATTTGACACTGGTTTTTTTACCATCATTATAGAGTGAAATTTTTCTAATCCTTGAAATATATATTTTGCTGGTCTATAATCACCAATTTTATAAAATCATCATTCTTATAAAATTTAAGTCCCACCAAATTATCAGGTGTTGTCCACTAATTTGTTCACTTGTACTTCTTATTAAAAGAATAACATGTATACATAATAAAGTACAAATACGATTAACATAATTGTTCCTTCTTTTTTACTAACTTCTCTTTCACTTCTTGCAAAGACAAATAAAAGAAATGATGATAAAAATACTGCAAGTATATCAATAAAGCCAAATCCTTCTAAGACAATATCACCAAAAATAAGAATAGGTAATCCTAAAACTATACAAATATTAAAAATATTAGTACCAATAATATTTCCAATAGCCATATCAAACTCACCTTTTTTAGCACTAGTTACTGTCATAATCATCTCTGGTAAGCTTGTACCTATTACAATAGCAGTCATAGTAATTGCCTTCTCACTTATATTTAAAGCAGTTGCAATCGCTTTAGCAGAATTTATAATCATTTCACTACTATAAATTATTAAAATAATAGTAACTAACAGTAAAAGACAAGATATTATAATAGAAAATTTCCCTTTACCAATATCTTCTTCATCTTTCTTATTTCTTTTAAATAACATACCAACTAAATATAAGACAAACATACTAAATAATAAAATTAAGATAAAGCTATCACTTCTTGAGAAAGTATTAGATGTCATGGGATTAAAGATAGCATCTAGCATCAAAACAGAAAAAGCTGTGGTAACAAGAAAAAGTAAAGGTAATTCCTTTTTTACTGTTGCATGTCTGACTTTAATAGGTCTTAAAAAACTTGCAAGACCTATAATCAAAAATACATTTACAATCGAGCTACCTATAACATTTGCAAAAGCCATAACCCCATCTCCAGCAGCAACACTTCTAAAAGATATTGCAACTTCAGGAGCACATGTTCCAAAAGAGACAATTGTAAGAGCAATTAGCATTTTAGGAACTCTTAACTTTAACGCTAAAGATGATGCTGCATCTACTAAAACATCTGATGATTTAACAATAATAACAAAACCGACTAATAAAATAACTATATCTAAAAGCATAACTTCACTTTCCTTTCCATTTATAATATTAGTATATATTATTTAAGAAGTTACTTCAAACAAAAGGACATCTAGTTTACACTAATATTATTAACAGAAAAAATGATTTTACAAATAAACTTTTTAACTTAATTATTAACTTCTTTAAGTGTTCTTTCTACTTCGTCAATTAATTCTTCTTTATTAGGCATATAGTATGTATAATTTGAAGCGAATATATTATTATTCATACCTCCTAAAGCATATTCTAAAGTTATATCCTTTTTACCTTTACAAAGAATAATACCTATAGTTTCATTATCAAATTCATCTCTAACCTCATTATTATAATAATTAATATACATATTCATTTGTCCTACATATTCTGGTCTCATATCAGTCATCTTTAAATCTATTAAGACGTATGACCTTAACATCTTATTGTAGAATACTAGATCAACATAATAATGGGTATTATTATCCAAAGTTATTCTAACTTGTTTACCTACATACATAAAACCTTTACCAAGCTCCATCTAAAATTCTGATATATGATTAACTAATCTTTTTTCTAAATCACTTTCAAGGCTAGGTTTTTCTTCTTTTATTCCTAAAAACTCAAATACATAAGGATCTTTCAATATATCGGTAGGTTCACTTATCTGTTGTCCTTTTTTAGACAATTCATATACTTTCTTCTTATTTATTTTACCATTAGAAAGTAATAATCTCTGAAATAGTGAAGAATCTATTTGTCTTTTCAACTCTCTTTTAGACCATTTAGAATTTATACATTCTCTTTCATAGAAGCTTCTTTCATCATCTTCTTCAATGTATATTAAATAACAATAATGGGACCAGCTCAATTTGCCAACCACTGGCTGTCAATTCTTATAGCGAATATAAAATAGTCTCATATTTTGAAGTCCACTTCTACTATAACCACTCCCATACTTATCTCTTATTTTTTTTGATAACTTCAATAAAACTTCTTTACCATACTCTGCTCTTATATTCCCATTTTGTTCATTTTCAACAATAACTTTACCAATATTAAAGTAAGTTTCTACTAAAGTATTATTAATTTGATATGCTATTTTAGTTTTATTAGTGGTAATAATATCTTCTATCTCTTTAAATATACTATCAACAACTTTTTCATTTGTTTCTAATGCTTTTGTACTCATAATCATCCTCCATTTCTATAGATACAAAAAGAGTGCTGTTTTTCAGCACCCAAATTAAATATTTATACATTTATTCTATCGTACGATTGTTAGTAATGCAATATTTTTTTATTATTCATCTAATTTTTTTATATTTATATATCTTTGAAATTTATTTTCTAAGTAATACTAATTACAACCTGTCTAACTTTTGAAAAAATTAAAATTTTGTTATTTTATCTAATTAGAGACTTATTTTTATCATCAAATTCATCTATTGTATCATCAACTATTCCCAATACTTCATTAAAAGCTCTTATATTACTATTTACATCATGATGAGATTTAATACTATAACTTTTAATATCTAATACATCTTCAACTTTTCTTTGGGAAGATGTATAAACCATACCATCTGATTTACCATCAAAAAACATCTTATCAAAAAGGCATAAAGCTATACCGTAAAAGTTTAAAGTCTTGATCGCTTCTTTTCTAACATTACTATCAATACTTGTTAAAATATTTTTAAAACTATTTAATCTTTTAACCGCTTCAACATTATCAGTACAAAATACATTTTTAATAAAACTCTCATCATAAATATGTAGTTTCTCAGCAGGAATACCACCAGGTATAGCAATATCATAATCCATATGAGAATTACTACTAATTTTTTCGTAAATATTTTTTACTAAAGTATTACAAAGGATATCACTTTTAAAAACTCTTTTAATTTCTGGATAAAATATTTTAGGAGAAGCAAATTTAGTTCCTTCATAAGGTGATGCTATATTATAAATATTTGTCTTTTTATAAGTATCACTGTTTTTAAAGAATCTTGGAACATAAAAGTTCATAACACTACATTTAGATAAACCAACTATATTAACTGAATTAGTATTTGGAAGTGATGCTAATTTTTCAACATAATTGGCAAATAGTTTAGCATCTTCAATAATTGGAGCATCTGCATCCATCAAAAACAATTTTATATCATAATTACCATTACATCTTTCGTAATGACTAATAACATTGTCTATTCCAACTTCAGTTTCTTTTATATTAAAAAAATCTTTAGAATGATCTTCTACTCTAGAACCTTGATCAATTATAATATAATTAATTTTACCATTATCATTAATTATTTTTTTATAGTTAGCAATTGCAAAACTTCTACCTATATCTTTTAAATCACTACTTTGTGTCCATTTATTCTTCTCTAAATCCCATTTTGCAATAATATCTATTTTTCCCATTATATCAACCTCTTTTGGTGCGTATTATATCATAATTTTAAGAAAAAAGCAAGAAAACTAGATTAATCACTTTACTTCATTATAGTATTATAAACTTTATTAGCATTAGTAAAGTCTGCTATTATAAAAAAGTTATCAATATAGTTACCTTTTTCATTTTTATAATTTAAATAGTAAGCATGTTCCCACATATCCATATTAAATATAGGAATAAACCCAAAAGACTGTGGTAGTTCTTGATTAGATAAATTTATAATATCTAAAGATCCATTATCTTTTACTACTAAAAAAGTATAACCTGAACCTTTTAAACTCATGGCCTTATTCTTAAACTCTAAAAAGAATTTATTAATACTTCCATACTTCTTATCTATATCTTCTTTTAACTTACCACTTGGTAATATTCTATTAGTACTCATGCTCTTCCAGTATAAGTTATGATTTAAAACACCACCTAAATTATATAGAATATCTTCTCTATCACTTTCATTAAACTCATCAATATGATAAAACAGCTCATCTATATCATAACGATAATCAAAATTATTTCTTACTAATAATTCATTTAATTTATTTAGATAATTCTGTTCATGCTTATGATAATGAAGTCCCATTGTATGAGTATCAATAAATGGTTCTAAATCTTGAAATAAATAAGGTAACATAGGTAATTTATACATAATATCAACTCCACTATAATTTATGTAAAACGTCCAATTATGTCATTATTTTAATATATTATTCAAATATATCTCTTTTTTTGATAAAATATTATAAAGTATTAAAGGAGTTAATCAGTATGAAGAAGTATAAAGATTATTTAAATAAAGATCATAAATTTGATAAAAAAACTATGTTAGGGATATTTTGTTTAATAATAGTAATATCAGGAATGTTCGGATGGGCCTATGAAGTAGTATTTTATTATTTTAACAGTGGGATGAAAGAGATATACTGGCGTGGAGGTAATTTCTTACCTTGGATAAATATTTATGCTATGGGTGCTATATTAATATATTTTTTAACTTATAAGAAAAGAAAAAATCCATTATTTGTATTTATAGTAAGTATAATATCTACTGGGATACTTGAATATATTGGTGGAGCCTTTATGGAGCATATTATGCATATAAAGTGTTGGGATTATACTAATGAAATATTAAGTTTTGGTAATATTAATGGTTATGTATGTTTAAGAAGTGTTTTAGTCTTTGGATTTTCGGCCTTATTATTAATATATATAATAGTACCGTTTTGTTTTTATCTAGCGAAAAGAATACCTAGAAAAACATTTTTAATATTAAGTTATACAATCTGTGGAATATTCTTATTTGATGAATTATATAATCTAATATTTGCTAATCTTTTAAATCTATCTAGAGCATCAGAAGCTTATAAAAGTATAGGATTTAAGTACTTATATTTTTAAATAATAATAAAAACTACTTTCATTTTAGATTTGAAAGTAGTTTTTATTAATTCAAATTAATTACTGATTTAGTTTCTTGAGTAAATTGTCTACAATTTTATTAATTTATCTTTTAAAAAATACCAAAATAAAATGTAGGCCTAAACTAGTTCTACCTTTATCTTATATAATACTAAAAATTCCTTGTAAATTTCTAAATTGGTGCAAGGAAGGAGACTTGAACTCCCACAGTTATATAAACTACTACCCCCTCAAAGTAGCGCGTCTACCTATTCCGCCATCCTTGCATAAAAGAATAGTTAATTACTTAACTATCCAAAATGTTGGTATATCTCTTAAACCATTCTCTCCACCTGCAACAGGATGATTGATAATTTTATTATTGATTACTAAAGCACTAGAACTTCCACCATCCATATTAGCAGCATTTACAGCACCATAGTTTTCCATTATCTCTGTTAAATCACCCATATCAGCACCAATAGATGTTGCAAGTCGTCCATTTATAACTAAAAATAAAACTATACCATCTTCTCTTTGTCCAATAGCAGTTCTAGGTGCAATACCCCAACCACCATTACCTTTAACAAAACTACTCTTACCATTAACTATTAAGAATGGCCCAAACTCAATAGCATCTCTAATTCCCATAGCAAGAGCTTCTTCTTTTGTCATCTTACCAAGGACTAGTTTATTATCATTAGTAAATCCTACAAAGCCTCCACCCATTCTAGCATCTTCATAATCACTTACAACCTCTCCATTTTTTATAACTGTACCATGAGGTAAGGCTCCATTTGAATTCCAATCAGGATCATAAAAACCACCTGCATTAATAGCAACAACAGCATTTTCTCTCTTTGCAACTGTAGTAATCGCTTCTCCTCTTTTACCAAGATAAGCCGTTGTTGCAATAGAAACTCTTGATGGATCATATATCGCTACTAAATAACCTTGATATCCACTACCACTAACTTCAATAACTTTATATAAATCATTTCCTGGATCTTTTGTTAAAATCTCCTTCTCATACTCATTCTTATATATCTTAGCACTAGAATTATAGTCTTTAAAATTAATTAAATCAGGATTAGTATTTTCATCTACTTCAATTATATGATTATTAGCAAGTACTTCATTAATAACATTATCATTATAAAACCAAGTAGCCAAGTATTGATGAGACATAGAAGTCATCGCTGAAGTTATCCAAAAGTTACGAAAACCATCTATTGGACCATAAAAAAGAAATAAAGAAAAAGAACTTCCAATTATAAACAAAGATATTATTATCTTTGTAATTAATTTTTTCTCTTTTCTTTTTTCTTTT
Source organism: uncultured Bacilli bacterium (assembly GCA_944363735.1). Lineage (GTDB taxonomy): Bacteria > Bacillota_I > Bacilli_A > RF39 > UBA660 > Onthousia. Next base: position 28,096 of record CALVVB010000002.1, read on the forward strand.
TTTATTTCATTAACAATACTAGGCATTAAAATTGTTTTATCTAAATCTTTTTTATTCATCAGGTACCACTCCTAATATTTTCTCTTCTTCATCACTTATTTCTTGTTCTATATCTTTCTTACCATTATACTCTCTATCACCATTTATGTCTAAATAATCTCTATCTAGTTTTATCTCTTCTAATTTAACATCACTACTATTTGTATCATTTAGCCATTTATTATAAGAAGTAATGAGACTATTATAACTCTTAACATCACTTATATAAGTATTAACAACTTCTTCATAAGAAGAGATAATCGCTTCACACTTATTATTAGCATCTGCTTCTGGATGTAAGACATTAATACATTTATCTTTTACTCCATCGTAATCTTTATCTATTTTTTCTAAACTTTCTTTATAACTTTTATACAACTCCTTAAAACTAGTATCATTATCTTTTAGAGTTTGATAATACATATCTTTCATAACATTATCATAAATATTATCTCTAATACTATTAAAAGATTCTACATCTGTTTTAAATGTTTCATAAGAATCACGAACAACTTCCATTCTTTTTCTCACTTCAGCTTGATCATCATTATAATTAATAACAACATAAGATACAATTCCTATAACAATTAATAGAAAACCTATGAATATCATTATCCCTATTTTTTTACTATGATGTTTATCTTCCATAATTACACTCCTAATCTTTCAAAAAATCATTCTTTTCTTGTTTTAATCTCTTTTTTATTTCTTTTCTTTTTCTTCTTTTATCATTATTTTTAGTATGTAATACTATCAAGAAAATTATTATTAATAAAACGATTAAACAAGTAAGAGCAACAATTATATAAGAACTAACTTTTAATTCATCTTTTAGATTGTCTACTTCTTCAGTATAGTATCTTCCTATCGTCTTATCAACACTATCATATAAATATAATCCTTTTTTTCCTGTTTCAACATTTTCTCCATAAATTAAATAGTATTTAGAATCCTTATTTAATTTATAAACGGTATAATTAACACCATCTATTTTAACTGTATATTTTTTATAATTAGAAGGAATTTTACCATTATCTAGAAGATGAATAGTGAGTAAATCACTGCCTAATTCTTGATATAAAGTATAATTACCATCATCATAGATATAAAATTTAATATTACCTTTCTCATCTTTTAAAGCAACTAGAACAATATCTAGGGCTTCTATTTTATAAGCGGGTACTTCCTCATCTTTAATAATAGCAGTTGTTTCTACATAATACTTTTTAACTAAATCTTTTAATTCATCAGTTTTTCTAACCACAGTTAAAGTTTCTTTATTAATTTTTACATTAATGGGATTTTTTTCCTTAACATTAACTATTATTGTATAGGTTTTAGTAGAGCCATTTTCTGCTGTTACATTAACATTTATAGTATTTGCACCTTCGTGAACTTCTATTTCTCCAGTACCTGTTATTTTAGCTTTACTATCACTTGCTTTTGCATTAACAGTAACACTAGTAGTATCAGATTCTGCCTCCACTGTGTAACTTGTTGTATTTTTATTAAATTCTGGGCTTAAAGTAAGTCCTGAAACATCTAAACTTTCAAGGTTATTATCGCTACTGTAATTAGATTCTACTTCTTCTCTACTGATTAAATTAATTGTTGTACTATCAGTTGGACTAGTAACTACTTCATTCCATGATGCAATAGCGGTATTTACTACTGATATAGTTGTAGAGCCTGTTCCTTTAACTCTAAAAGTATAAGTATAACTTTGGTTAGTTTGACCAGGGCCATCAACATAACCAACAACATGAGTATTACCACTTAAAAGTTGTAATTTGCTACTATCGTAATTTAAACTATATTCCCAACTTCCTAGTCCACTTGGTTCACTTATATTTACTCTAACTGTTATATTGCCACCAACTGTTCCCGTAGATGTTGTTCCTGCAACACTTATTGATGCAGCATCTACAATATAAGGGCAAAAGAAAAGGAAGCTAAGTCCTAATATAAATAATATTTTTTTCAAGCTATCACTCCTGTTCTATTACATTGTTACCAAGGATTTGTTTTTGAACTCTAAGTAGGTCTACCACATCAACTTTACTATCTTTATTAATATCACTAGCTTTCTTATCATAAATAGACAAATTACTACTTCCTAAAATATCTTTTTGAACTCTTAATAAATCAACAATACTAGTCTTACCATCTCCATTATTATCCCCATAAATAACAACTTTATAAGATTTAGTAGTAGTTCCATTACTAATTACTAAAGTATCTCCTGTACCAATATTACCACTAGCACTGTTTCCATATCTGTCTAAATAGCTAGTAATTTTTAAGTTAGCATTAACACTACTCAATTTACTATTAATTTCATCAATACTTGTATTAAAGGAAATATTAGAAATAACATCACCATCTATCTTAAAGCCAGATCCTACAACCCCAGTATTTACATCAATATCAGGAGTTGTAACTATTTCTTCTTCTTTATCATCATCAGGTAAAATCACTTCATTGTCATTAGGCATATTATTATAAACCGGTATTAAGAACTCATAAGTATTATTTAAAAGGTTATTATTCTTATAACTTTTATAAATACTATATGCTTCTTGTGAATGAGCTCTTATATTAGTCATATACTGATGTGTATAAATAGGATATACTGCATCAGGTGATACATTAAATTTTTGATAATATAAAGTGTTTTGATTAGCATTAATATATTTACTAGCAATATATTCAGTTCCACCCATAATCGCTCTTTCTTTACTATTCCATGGTCTATTATAAGTAGTAACTGAAGCATCAAAACCACCATTTGCCCATATCAAACCTCTAATTTGTGGAGACTGATAAGAACTATAAGCTCCTATATTAAAGTAATTATATATACCACTATAAGTTTTACCATTACCACAAGAATTAAGAGCATTCCAACTATTAGGATTACTAGAATAACCTAAATTATTTAAACAACTATTATCAACTGAGAAAGTAAAACTGCCACCTGTAGTGGAAATGCTATCAGTACTTCCTTTTTCTTGTCTAATTCTACTAGCAAGGTATACTGGACTAACATTATAAGTTCTAGCTGTCTTCATCAAAATATTTAAGTACTCATTTGTATTTAAGAAAGTTCCATTAGTAACACCTCTTACCGCTTCCTCTGTTTGAATAGATGAGTTATATTTTAAATTTTCAAACATAAATATATACTCTTCAGATAAAAAGTTCCTAGGATCTAAATAATATGAAACTGTATCTCTACTTGCAACATACCAACCTGGTTCTATCTCTTGATAAACTCCATTTTGATAATATGGCCATTCTTTACTCCTTAAAGTTTCATCAGAACCATCTACTAAACTTATCTCACCATAATTTTCATTAGTTACTGCAGAATTAAAATCAAGATTAGTAGATACTGCTGTAAATATCCAATTAGGATGCTTTTCATGTAAAGCTTTTAAATAAGGTAAGTAACTTGCACTAAATCCTTTATTTAACATTTCTTTTTCAAAACTTCCATTAAGATCTACATCAGCGACATCTATAATGGCTTGATCACTCGAACAAATATATCCTTCTAAATCATTATATCTAACTTTATACCAATCATTCTTACAACCATAGCCACTACCGCCATCTGTACTAATTACATCAATTTTAGTTCCTGCCACTAATACTCCATCAGTAACTCCCATTATTAAAGCCCCGCCTGGTTTTTCTCTAAAATATTTATTTGTATTTAAAACTATGTAACTTTTAGCATTAACAACAGGAATAAAAGTAAAAAGCATAATAAAGACTAGTAAAACACATGTTATTTTCTTCATACACTATCAACTCCTATTCTTCTAATTACATTATAACAGAAGATTCGACAAATTTCTCTAAAAAAGAGGAAAATATCGTCAACTTTACAGTACAAACAAAAATACAGTGGTTGAAAGAAAATAAAATATAGTCTATAATTATAGGGTATAATTTTTGTTTGCGTGGAGGTCATTCAATGAGAAAGAATAAAGAGAATAATGGAGATAAGAAAAAGAAAAAAAGTAGATTATGGCTTTTAATATTAAGTTTTATAGTTATATTGAGCAATATATTTGCTATTTATAACATTCTTTTATTAGGACCGGTTGAAGAAGTAATAAGATATATTATTATTGGCGTATTTGTTGTAATAGACTTAGTAATTATCTTTAAAGTTAGATCTAAAAGGCGACATAAAGAAAAAAAAGTAAGACTTTTTACTACTCTGTTAATTATATATTTGATTATAAATTGTGTAATTAGTGGTTTGATAATGTATGCTTACGGAACCCTTTCTAAAATTAATAGAGATACGGTTACTTATTCTAGTAGTTTAATAGTACCAATTGATAGTGAAATAGATGATATTAAAGATTTATCTAATAATACGATTGGAATACTATCTGATGAAACATCTCCAGAAGGAAATATTATTCCTAATGAAGTAATTGATAAAAATAATTTAAAAGATGATAATGAAATAGTTGAATATGATGATTATTTCACTGCTATGGCAGATTTATATGATGGTGAAGTTGATTCAATCTTTGTTCCAACTGACTACCCTTCTATGTTTACTAGTATAGAGACATATCAAAATATTGATGAAGATACAAAAATCATTTTAACTCAAGAGAAAAAAATGAAAAAAACTAGTACTAGAAATTCATCAGCAGGAAAATCTGTAACTGAACCATTTACAATTCTTTTAATGGGTGTTGACTCTGCTGAAGAAGGATTATCTAAAAACACTGTTGCAAATGGTGATAGTTTAATATTAGTTACATTTAATCCTAATACATTGAATGCAACCATGCTAAGTATTCCAAGAGATAGTTATGTTCCTATTAGTTGTTGGAGTGGTACTCCTGAAAACAAAATAACTCATGCCGCTGCTTATGGTACTGACTGCATGATGAATACTATTGAGAATTATTTTGATGTTACGATTGATTATTATGCTAAAATTAATTTTAAAGGTTTAGTTACTCTTGTTGATACTCTAGGAGGTATTACTGTTGATGTTCCTCAAGACTTATGTACAGATAACTCTAACCGTGAAGGAGAAGTTTGTATAAATGCTGGAGTTCAAACTTTAAATGGAGAACAAGCTTTAGTACTAGCAAGAAACAGAAAACAACTAGCTGCTGGTGATTTAGATAGAGGCTTAAACCAACAATTAGTTATCCAAGGAATATTGAATAAAGTAAAAGATATGAAAAATATTAATCAAGTTATGGATGTATTAAATACTGTTACTAATAATCTTGATACTAACTTTACAGAACAACAGATTTTATCTTTCTATGACATTGCTAAAGATATTATGAATAATGCTCTACAAAAAGATGATGCTGATCTTATTAATATTGAACAGTTATATTTAGATGGTACAGGGCAAATGATTTATGATGAAAGAAGTAGATTGGTTTTATGGAATTATGTTCCTAATACAGCAAGTAGAGATGATATAGTAAAAGCAATGAAAATTAATCTTGAACAAGAAGAACCTGAAATGATTAAAGAGTTCTCATTTTCTATCAATGATGAAGATTATGAGAAAACAGTAACTGGTTCTGGTCCTTATAAAACAGCATTTACTTATGATCTATTACCTGACTTTACAGGAGATAGTATGGAACAAGCTAGAAGTTATGCTAATGCTCATGGATTTAAAATCAGTTTTAGTAATCCTAATGCAGGAGGATATGTAGTTAGTCAAAGTTATCCTGCTAATAAAAGAATAGATTTAATAAGTGGTAGTGTTGTATTAACATTATCAGGAGGAAGTAGTTCTACTGAAGCTAAAGAACCTAGTGATACACCACCTACTAATAATGATAAGGAAGATGATTCTGATGATAAGCCACCTATTACACCTCCAAGTGGTGATAATTCCGGAACAGGTCCTGGTGGTAGCGAAAATGGAGGTGGCAATGGTTCTGGAGGCTCTGGTGATGGTGGAACTGGATCTGGGGGTTCTGGAAACGAAACTGAAGAAGGGGTTCCAACTGAATAAAGAGATAGGCAACAAAACTTATCTCTTTTTTATGTATAAATTATAAATTTTCTAAATACTCTACCGCTTCATCAAATGTTCCTATCGCCTTAATTTCAATATCATAATCGTTCTTTTCCTTTTCTTTTAATGCCTCTTTATAGTTATCCCCTTTAGGCACTAAAAACAAGTCTGCATCAGCTTTCACCGCTCCATTTAACTTATATTTAACACCACCAATCTCTCCAACAGTACCATCACTATTTATAGTACCAGTTCCAACTATCTTAAGACCATTAGTTAAATCCTCATCAGTTAATTTATCGTAAATAGCAAGGGTTAACATTAACCCACCACTTGGTCCTCCTTCACTATCTTTAAAGCTAAGTTTTACTTTAGGATCGGTTTTATATTCATAAATAGTACTTACAGAAACACCTGTTACTTTATAGTCTTTTCCTTCTTTAACAGTTGCAGTTACATTACGTTCTTTATCTTCTCTAATAACAGTTACATTAATCTTATCTCCTACTTCATGATTTTGAATTTCATTAGTATAATCTTCAATATTCTCAATAGTTTTACCATTTATTTTTACTAACTCATCACCTACTCTTAAGCCACTTTCTTCCTTTTCTTCTACATAAATAATATAAAAGTGTTTACCACTTATACTTACTTCTTTAGAAGCTTTAGAAAAAGCTAACATAATAGCAGTTTGATTAGCATTTTCCAAATATATTCTATTTCTAAACATAATATCTTCACTAGTTTCATCTTCATTTAACTCTATATTTTCTTGTTTTTCTATATCATATCCTGGAATAATATTTCCTAAAATAAAAGATGCTACATTTCCTTCTAATTCTTTTACATAGGCAAAATTTAAAGATCCAGAACTATTAGAACTACCATCAACTATTACTCTATCATTAATGTTGATAGTTCCCCCTCCAGCATAAATATAATATGGTAAGGGATAAGTAAATACAAAGTAACAAATTATTAGAAATATAATAGTTTTATAATAATCTTTCATAATTTTTTTAACTCTTAAATAAACTTTATTGAGCATATCATCATTCCTTTACTATTACATTATACCAAAAGAAGGTAATAATATGAAAAAAAAATATCAAGAATTATTTGCAGTACTTATTATTCTTTTTCTTTATCTAGGTATTTTTATTAAGCCATCTTTAATTATAGAAAGTGGAATTTTAAGTATTAATATCTTTAAAACTAAATTATTTCCTTCCATATTCCCTTTTTTTGTTTTAGCATCATTATTACTAGAACTAGGCATTGCTACTAAAATAAGTAATAAAATAAACCCCATTTTCAAAAGATTATTTCATGTAGAGGGTAACAGCTCTTTTATAATTTTAGTTAGTATGATATCAGGATTCCCTAGTGGTTCTAAATATATTGCAGATAGTTTAAGAGATAAAACTATTGATAGAAATACTGCTAACTATCTTTTAACATTTACGCACTTTGCTAATCCTCTTTTTGTTTTAGGAACCTGTGGCCTTATTTTAAATAACTTATCACTGGCTTATAAAATATTAATTATTCAGATAGTATCTAATTTAATTCTTGGTATTATTTTAAGACCTAGAAAGATAAAATCATTTAAAAATATATCTAAATTCCATAATAAAACTATTCTAGAAGCCCTACCTAAAGCGATAAATGAGTCTATTAAACTACTTTTATTTATGTTGGGAAGTATTACTTTCTTTATGTTTTTTAGTAAACTACTTACAAATTTTCTATCTTTAAATCCTTTTTTTGAAACTATCATTACAGGAATACTTGATATGACTAGTGGTATTAGTTTAGTACCCAGTATTAATACTACTAATTATATAAGTGGATTACTTATTCTAACATTTATAACCTTCGGTAGTTTTTCTGTTCATTTACAAGTTCTAAATAATATAAAAGAAGAGGATTTAGAATATAAATACTTCTTCTTTGGAAGAGTTATGGAAACTGCTATCGCTCTACTTATATATATATTGTTTTAGCGAACATAGTTAACAGGGCAAGTTATCATAAAAGAATAAGTTTCATCAGGAAAGTTAGGATGAGTTAAAATAATGTTTATTTTTAAATAACCATTATCAGCAGGAATATAAGTAATACTAGAATTTGGACTTAATTGTAAATCTGGAATACTAGGTATTTCATAATCAATAACATCTCCATTTTTTCCATAACTAATTACATAGTTATTTGGATTAATTACAAGTGTTGTGGTATAACTATTAGGTGTATCAAAAGTAAAAGTAGCGCTATATCCATCTGCACTTACATTAGTAACATTAGTCAAATGACCTTTTATTAGATCATCTTGAATAATTTTTTGTAAGTTATTACTATATGCTATAACTTCATTATTAATTTCTTCTATCTGTTCCTTATTTCGATAATTCATAATTAGATTGAACATACCAACGACAATAGTTGAAACAACAATAAAACAAACTAATAACTCTATAGAAGTTATACCCTTTTTATTTAGATTCATTTTTATCACCTATCCCTTATATACTTCAATAGTACCATACTTATATGTATCATTTGAAACATATTCAACAATTACTCTATAATATCCAGTTGTAGGTGTTTTACTTGTATTCTTACTATAAGTAGGTAAATAAGCAATATATTCTTTAAAACTTCTTGAAAAAGGAGAATCATCTTTTCTTACATATTCTTTAAATGTTGAAGTAGAATATGTGGTTAAATAAATCTTTGAAATATTATTTATAGTTTTGTAAGAATTACAATCAAGGTAGCCACTAGATTCAGTATATAAAGAGCAATCAGTTATATCAAGATAGCCACTATTTTTAGTAGTATTATAAATAGAATTAGGTAAACCTTTTATAGCAATCATCCGAGCCCAATGGGCAACATATATAGATTCTACCGTATCATAATTTCTATAACGTTCATATTCACCAATAAGAGGAAAAAAATTAGTGTAAAGTAATGAAAAAATACCAACGATAAAAACCCCAACAATTAATGTCTCAACTAATATAAAACCCTTTTTATTTACTTTTTTTGTCTTTTTCATAATAAGCTCCCTCTTGTAATTAAGATATTATTACTATATAATATATTATAGTAGAATAAAAGTTTAAAGTAAAGGGGTTGATACTTTTGGTAACATATGATATGACAAAAACGCCAATAGTAAATGTTGTAGATGATATTATTGCTTATGCTGCTAAAGCTGGTGCTAGTGATATCCACTTTGATCCTAGAGAAGATTATTTAATGGTAAGAATTAGGATTGATGGTGATTTACAAGATTATACAAAAATACCTAAAATGTATGAAAGAAATCTAATTACAAGAATTAAACTTATTGCCAATATGAATATTACTGAAAGTAGGCTACCACAAGATGGTTCTATTAAAGGAGCGATTAAAGATGTTAGTTTAGAAACTCGTGTATCTACTCTACCTACTAATGAAGGCGAAAAATGTGTTATTCGTATTCTTGATTACTCAAGGAGTTTAGAGGGAATAGAATCTCTTGGTTTTAATAATGATAATTTTAAAAAATTAGAAAAAATGATTGCTGAACCTAATGGTATTATTCTTGTGACTGGAGCTACTGGTTCTGGTAAAAGTACTACAGTTTACTCTATTTTACAGGTTTTAAATAAAAAAGAGACTAATATAATTACTGTTGAAGATCCAATAGAGATGAATATTGAAGGATTAAATCAAGTTCAAGTAAATAGTGAAATTGGCCTTGACTTTGCTACTGTATTAAGATCTATTCTAAGACAAGATCCTAATATTATTTTAATTGGAGAGATTCGTGATAGTGAAACTGCTAAAATCGCTGTTAGAGCTTCTATTACAGGTCATTTAGTATTATCTACAATACACACAAATAACTCTTTAAGTACTATTGAAAGATTGCTAGATATGAATGTAGAAAGATACTTATTATCAAGTGCTCTATCTGGAATAATTTCTCAAAAACTTGCCAAAAAAATATGTCCTCATTGTTGTATTAAAGAAAAAACTACTCCCTATCAGAAGAAAATATTTAAAATGGCTCTAAATAAAGATGTAAGCGAAATATATAATGCTAATCATGAAGGCTGTGATAAATGTAATAAAGGTTATCATGGACGTATTGCTATTCAAGAAGTATTGGAAATTAATGATGAGATTAGAAATGCTTTGAATGAAGAATCTTTAGAAAAAGATGATTTAAATAAATTAGTATATAAATCAGATGTTATTACTATGCTTCAAGATGGTCTTTTAAAAGTTTTAGATGGCTCTACTTCTTTTGATGAAATATATAGAATTATTGATGTAGATGATGATTTAGATGTTTACTGTAAAATTAGAGGTATTGAATATAAAGAAGATGATAATGCTTTAAAAGACCCTAAAGATAATGTTAGAAAAACCAAAGGAAAAGAGGATGAAATCTTATAGTGATTTCTCCTCTTCTTTTTTATTAATATTTTAAATTTTTATTGTTTTAACTCTCTACTCCATTTAATTACTTTAATATAACTAATAGTACTAATTATAATCATTCCTAAATTTAGAAGAAGAATTAATATTGCAAAAATATTAATATTTGTAATACCATTAATAAGTCTTTCTAGTTCATTTTCTACTAATACATTGCGACTAAAGAAGAAACTTAAAGTAAGTATTAGAGCAATAAGAAAATAAATAGTAGAAAAAATGCCTAACTTAATTTTCTTAAGTCTAAAAAACTTATAAGTAGAAACTACTTCTATTGACATAAATAAGAATATAACTATTAAAAATAAATAATTACTCATAAAAATTACCTTCCTTCCTAATATAATTCCTTTGGTAATATTTTATCAAGTGCATCACTTATTACTTCTGCACTTTTTTCTAACTTTTCTTCCTCATCACTAGTTAATTTTATATTAATAACTTTCTCTATTCCATTTCTACCTATAATACAAGGTGTGGATATATACGTATCATAAGTTGTATTATAATTAGATACTGGATATACTTTCTTTAAGTCATTAAGAATACATAATGTAAGTTCTAAAAGACATACTGCTACTCCATCACTAGTATAACCTTTACTTTTAGTAATAGTTCCTCCCATATGGCGTGTTTCATATTCTATCACTTCTTTATCATCAAGGGATAGGAATTTACTTAGGTTCTCTAAACCTATATTGGCATTACTCCAAGCGACAAACTGACTATTACCATGTTCTCCCAAAACATAGGCATTTATATCACTTGGTTTTACTCTAATTCTTTTACTTATTAGAGATTTTAATCTTGCTGTATCAAGCATCGTTCCAGTACCTATTACTTTATTATAAGAATAATCTGTATAATGAGCGATAAGTTCAGTTATTACATCTAAAGGATTACAAGCGACTAGAACAACGCCTTTAAAAGAAGTTTCTCTTAATTTATTAGAAATATCTAAAACTATCTCATTAGCTTTCTCTAAATCACTCATTCTATCTTTAGTAGATTGAGGAATGCCTGCAGTTATTACAACTATATCTGCATTATCACAGTCACTATAATTACCAAGTTTTATATTGATATTACTATTTCTATAGACTAAAGAATGTTCTAAATCAAGTATCTCTCCTTCAAGTTTCTCTTCATCTATATCAATTAAACTTATATCAAGTGTCATATCACTTTGACACAGGTTCTTTAAATAAGCAAGACCAACATTACCACAACCTATAATTACAATTCTCTTCATCTTCATCAATCCTTCTATAATTAGTCTATCACAGAATTATTTTTTTATAAAGAAAAAGACAATATATAATATTATTATCGTCTTTTATTTTTCTAATAACCATTCTATTATATTCTTGTGTATAATCCCATCTCTTGATAAATTTTCTTTATCTAAAGAAAGAATATATTTAGGTATATCATCATTTAATCCTTCAAAAGCTCCAAACTCTCTTTCAATCACTTTTTCACTATCTAATAGATAAGTGACTTGAATATAAATCTTCTCGTCTGTTTTAGTTGCAATAAAGTCTATTTCCCCTTTTTTAGTTTTTCCTATATAAACATCATATCCTCTTTCTAATAATTCATTATATACAACATTCTCAATAGCAAAACTCTTATTTATTTCAAAGTTATTATTTTTTATCTGAGCTATTCCTAAATCAGTCATATAATATTTATTTAGGGTTTTTAATATTGCCTTACCATGAATATCATATCTATAAATTTTATTAATTATTAAAGCTTTACATAAAGCATCTAAATAAATATATAAAGTCTCAGTAGAAATACTCCTTCCTTCATTTTTTAAATATTTTATAACATTATCTGCTGAAAATTCTCTTCCTGTTGTATCAACAACATATTGTAATAATAGGTTAAACAAAACTATATCTTTAAGCCCCAACCGTTCTACTACATCTCTTAAAATAATTGAATCAAACACACTATGAAGATAATCTTTTATATTGACTTCATCAGTAAACTGAACTCTATTGGGAAGTCCTCCCCATTTTATAAAATTCCAAAATGTTTCTTCACTTCTAGGATTTTTTAATGATAGTTCAGTAAATTCTTTGTAACTTAAAGGATAAATATTAAACAGAACATATCTACCAGATAAAACTGTAGAAAGTTCATTAGATAAAAGCTTACTATTAGAACCAGTTATAAATATACTTATATTAGAAAGAGATGCACGTAGTGAGTTTACAACCGTTTCAAACTTTTCAACTCTTTGTATTTCGTCTAAAAATATATAATAAATTTTATCATCTTTAATATTATCTTTAATATATTTATTTAACTTTCTATAGTCCTGTAATTCTTCATATTCTACAAGTTCAAAGTTAACATATATGATATGGTCATCTTCAATACCTTTTTCTTTTATTTCATCAACTATTTGATTAAGTATTACAGATTTGCCACATCTTCTAATTCCAACGAGTATTTTTACTAAATCAGAATCATAAAAGCCTCTTATTCTTGATAAATAAACTTCCCGTTTTAACATTTTTTCATCACCTATATTTATTTTAAAATTATATTATGATTTTGTCAAGTTATTTCGCAAGGACGAAATAACTTTTTTTTGCTTAAAAACTATAAAAAAGTTACTTCTAATCTTTGAAGTAACTTCGAGTACATAATACCTACACATCTTTACTTTTAAAGGCCTTAAAGAATTTACTCCATGCTTTTTCATTAGAGTAATTAAGTATTCCTACTTTATATACTTTAATACCAAAGTGTAATATTAAATAGATAAAGATAACAAGTACTATGATAGAAATAACTATATCAATTAAACCTATCTCTCCCATCATATAAAGACTAGGACTAACAAATGATGATAGGAATGGTACATATGAAAGTATTCTAATTAATAAAGAGCCATTAAACATACCTGCCATCATCGCTAAGTAATAACCTCCTAAAGAAAGGAATACTAATGGAGTTTGTAACTGTGAAAAGTCTTCCATATTAACAGTCATAGAGGCAAGGATTCCTGCTACTATTGAATATGCTAAGAATGATAAAACTATTAATACTAATGTTAAAGGTATTACATAGATTAATTTTTCTACAAAACCTGATGCTACTAAACTATCAAAGATAGATGTAACTTCACTAGGTAGAGACATTCCACTACTAAGCATATTTGTACTTATTAATAGACCAATAATAGAATAAACTACTAAGAGTAATCCTTGGACTATAACAAAGATATTACTAGCAAGTATCTTAGACATTAAGTGTTGTTTAGGAGAAACATTAGAAATAATTATTTCCATACTACGAGTTGTTTTCTCTTCACATATTTCTCCTCCTACCATTTGGATTAAAACCATAGTTAACATAAAGAATGGTAGGATGATAGTTGGAAAAACACTACTCATAATAAGATCCATATTTTCATCAACATTATTATCTTCATTAAGAACTACTCTATCTATTGTAACAGGGCTAGAAATATTATTTAATGTACTAGCATCTATATTATTAATAGCCATACCAATAGTAGTCTTAGTAGAGTTTAAACTCTGAGATAAAACCTGATAAGTTAGTGTATCTACTTTCTCATTAGATGTAACTTTAGCTTTCAAGTATTCTTTATTATCACTATTTAACTCTACTAATATCTCATCATCTTTTAAATTATCTTTTAATTCTTTTGCATCTTTTTTACTCTTTTTAACTGTTACTTTCACTTCATCTTTATCACTATTTAAAGTACTTGAATAACTCTTTATATTTTGTTTAAATAAATCATAACTATTAGTATTATTATCTATAACAATTATATTAGTCTTACTGTCAAAATCTCCTCCAAAAAAAGTTACAATAGAATTTATATTTAAAAGAAGAATAATCGCTACTGCAAGTATTACATTTGTAATAACAAACCATTTAGTTTTAAACTTTTTTCTTAAACTAACTTTAGTTAGATAAAGGAACTTCTTATTCATGGATACCCCCTACTTTCGCAATAAATATTTCATTAAGTGTAGGTTCAACTACATCATATTTAGTAATATTACAGTTTTTAACTAATGAGAATATCTTAGGAGCGACTGTTTTATCTTCTATTTTTACTTCTATTTCTCCTCTTACTTTAGAAACATCTAATACCCCTTTTACTTTCTTTATTTTATCAAGAGGTAAATCATCTCCTCTTAACATAATATTTTTAATACCAAATTCTTCTTTAATATCTTTTAACATTCCACTTACTACAGGATGACCTTTTACAAGGATAACTAATTTCTCACAAAAGTCTTCAATATATTCCATCTGATGTGATGAAAAGATAATAGATGTCCCTTCTTTTTGTAAATCATATATAGCATCTTTCATTAATTTAACATTAATAGGATCAAGCCCTGTAAAGGGTTCATCTAATATTAATAGTTTAGGATGATTGATAATAGCAGAAATAAACTGTATTTTTTGTTGATTACCTTTAGATAATTCTTTAATCTTTCTATTCTTATAACTAGAAATTTCAAACTTTTCTAACCATTTATCTATATCTTTTTCTATAGTTCTCTCATCAAGACCTTTTAATACTCCATAAAAGGTAAGTTGTTCTAAAACAGTAAGTTTAGTAAGTAAACTTCTCTCTTCTGTAACAAAACCTATTTTATCAGTTAAGTTATAGTCAATTCTTTTACCATCAAGTAAAACTTCTCCTTTATTAGAATCAATTAAACCCATAATAATTCTAAAGGTAGTAGTTTTACCTGCTCCATTTTCTCCAAGTAACCCAAATATTTCTCCATCTTTAACAGTAAAGGACAGATCAGACACCGCTCTATTCTTACCATAATATTTTGTAATATGTTTAACTTCAAGCATAGTTTTCTCCTTAAGTATTATATTTTCTTAACTAACTTTTTCTCTTCCTCAAGTTCAATATTATAACGATTAACTGCATCTTTCCAAGTTGGTAATAATTCAAAGTTCTCTTCTAATTTAGATTTATCAAGTCTAGAATTTCTAGGACGATAAGCTTGTTTAGCACCAGTAATTTCTAAATACTCTTCCGTTGTAACTTTATTTACTTTAACACTCTTTTTATTAGATTCAAAAATATATTCTGCAAACTCAGCCCAACTACAATATTCACTATTAGTAACATTGTAAGTACCATATTTATCGCTATTAGACATATCTACTAAGATTTTAGCAAGATCAACTGTATATGTAGGACTACCTATCTGGTCATCTACAACATTTAATTCACTATGGTTCTCTGATAATTTTAACATTGTTTTTATAAAATTATGTCCATTAATTCCAAATACCCAAGATATTCTAGTAATAAAGTGTTTAGGATTACGTCTAACTTCTTCTTCTCCTAAAAATTTAGTTCTACCATAAACACTCTTAGGATTAACTTTATCTTCTTCAGTATATACTCCATCTTTAGTACCATCAAATACATAATCAGTTGACATATATATAGTAGTAGCATCTACTTCAATTGAAGCATCAACAATATTTTTAGTACCAACTACATTAACACTATAACAAGCATCTTCCATATCTTCTGCTTTATCAACTGCAGTCCATGCTGCACAATGAAAAATGACATTAGGAGCAAAATCTTTTACAACTCTATTTACTTCTTCTCTATTAGTAATATCCATTTCATCCTTATCAAGAGCAAGAATAGCATCTTCACTAACGCCTCTTTTTAATAATTCTCTTTTAACATCATAACCCAATTGTCCTTTATAACCTGTAATTAAATATTTCATTATTTCCTCCTTAAAAATAGCACTTTAGATTCTTCTAATGTAGGATGCTTCCCATCTTTCTCAGATAAGATTGGCTCAGTTATATTATTTTCTTTGAACATCTCATCCCAATTAATATTAAGGCCTGGATCATTCCAAAGGATTCCTCCTTCTTTGTCAGGTGCATAATCATTATCAACTAGATATTGAAAAATTGTATCATCTTCTAATGAAATAAATCCATGTGCAAAACCACGAGGTACAAATAATTGTCTATTATTATCTTCTGTTAGTTTAACAGCAGTATATTTTCCATAAGTATCTGAATCTTTTCTAATATCAACAACTACATCAATAGCAGAACCTTTAATAACCTCAACTATTTTAGCTTGACACTTTGGATCTTCTTGGAAATGAAGTCCTCTAACTACTCCTTTAGCACTTTTACTTCTGTTTGCTTGTTTTACACCTTCAAAACCTAATTCTTTTAAATTAGCTTCTATATAATAAGGTGAAAAATATCCTCTTTCATCTCCAAATTTATCTGGTTCTAAAATATAACAATCTAATAAATTAGTTTCAATTTTTTTCATATTATCTCTCCTCCACAATTTCCATTAAATGTTTCCCATAAGTATTCTTTTTCATTAATTTAGCAGCTTCTAGTACTTTTTCTTTACTTAACCACCCATTTTTATAAGCTATTTCTTCTGGACAGCATATAGTAATATTTTGATGTTCCTGAATAGTTGCAACAAAATTAGTAGCATCAAATAAGCTTTTGAATGTTCCTGTATCAAACCATCCATAACCTTCATTTAAGGTTATAACGTTTAATTTAGCATCTTTTAAATATCCTTTATTTAAATCAGTTATTTCTAACTCTCCTCTTTTAGAAGGCTTTAATTTGGACGCCTTATCAACAACAGAATTATCATAGAAATAAAGTCCTGTAATTGCATAATTACTCTTAGGATTATCTGGTTTTTCCTCTACGCTTAATACCTTACCATTTTTATCAAATTCAACTACCCCAAAACGTTCAGGATCATGAACATGATAACCAAAAACAGTAGCTTTACCTTTACTAGCATCTTCTTTAGCTTTTAATAATTCACCTCTTATATTAGGACCATAGAAAATATTATCACCAAGTACCATACAGCAAGTATCATTGCCAATAAATTCTTTTCCTAAAATAAAAGCTTGAGCAAGACCATCAGGACTAGGTTGTTCTTTATAAGAAAAATTAACTCCAAACTTAGAACCATCACCTAATAATTCCATAAATCTAGGTAAATCTTTAGGAGTTGATATTATTAAAATATCTCTAATCTCTGCTTGCATTAATACTGACAAAGGATAATAAATCATTGGTTTATCATAAATAGGCATCAACTGCTTACTTGTAACTTCTGTCAATGGATATAGTCTAGTTCCACTACCTCCTGCTAAAATAATTCCTTTCATTTTTTTAAACCTCCTCTTAAAAATATTCTAACATATAATGTCAAAAGTGTTAATCTAATTGTCACTTTTAATAAAATTTTTTCTATACTATTAGCATTATTATAATTAGTTTCAAAATACATTTGACTTTGTTTTAATATTTTATATTTATTAATATAACTAATATTCTTATCAACACTAACAGAATGATCATGAATAATAGTTACATTATTATTAATTAATGTTTTATACTGAGTTCTTTTTAACTTAGATGCTGTAATATTTTCTTCATAGTATAGAAATGTATTATCATCAAAATAATTAATTTCTTTTAATACTTCACTTTTAATTAAGAAAAAACAAAATGATATAACTTCTACTTCACTACTATCACCTTTATAATAGAAATCATCATAAAAGTTTTTTTTATTAAATTTCTTCCCTATTCCAGGTAAATTGCTAAGTATCTCATTCTTTGGACTAGGTAAATGCCATCCTCTATTTAGTTTTCCATTTTGAACTACTACAGGACCTACAAGACCTACTAATCTTTTATCTAAAGTCTTCTTTAAATCTTCTAAATCTTCATTACTATTAATAATAATATCAGAATTAGAAAAGATAATATCGACATTACCAAGGTCATCTATCGCTTTTTTAGCACCAATATTTAAAGCATAGGCAAAACCTTTATTACTAGGTGTTTCTATTACTTCATATCTCTTAATCTTTAATTTTTTCAAAATTTCATAAGAATCATCTGTTGAATGATTATCAACCACATAAATCTTATCTATTACTTTATAATCTTTAATATTATAAAGTAATCTTTTAGTAGTCTTATAATCATTATAATTAATAATAATAAAAACTAATTTTCTCATTATACCACTTCCTTTTTAGTTAAAATAAGTGCGACAAAGATACTAACAGACGGTGCTAGTAAGACATGACCTGTAATTAGTGATAATAATATAATTAATGTAAGTGATAAATAATTACATATCTTATAAGAATTATCTTTTATACCATAAGTAAATTTAAATGCTTTATAAAGTAAGAAGATAAATACTCCCATATAAATAATAAAACCAACTACACCATGCCTAAATAAAATATCAAAATAATCCATCTCAATCATCTTAGTGTTAGCATCATCAGTACCATAATTTTCAATATAACCAATACCAAATATCTTCTCTAAAGTACTAGAGTCTTTATAACTATTAAAGGTATTGCCTAAAAATTTCAGTCTCGAACTAAAGACAAAATGATCAAATAACTCGTAATCAGTAAATACTTCCATAACATTATCAACACCTAGAAAATCTAAATGTATTTCAATATTTTTATAAAAAGCAGTTCTAGGTAAATAAAAACTTATAAATAATATAAATAAAACCAACGTTACCACAAGAATAGAAAGTACTTTATATAATTTTTCTTTGGCTAAATAGATTATATAAATAAATAAGACTACCCCAAGTATAAGAATAAAAGATAAAAGTGGCCCTTTCGTACCAATACTTAAAATATCAAATACTAAAATGCCTATTAAAAGAATAGTTAAGAAAAAGTTCTTCTTATGATAAAGATAAAGTAAAAAGAAAGGCATTAATATTGAAATAATGGCACTAATCTCATTAGCAGTGTTAAAAAAGCCAATACTTCCCTCTTTACTAATTGCATAACTATCAAAACCTATCACTAAAATATCTGGAATAAAGATACCTAAAAGATAAATGATATAAACAGTAACTATAGTCTTATTAGTAATAAAGGTTTTATTTTCTTTAACAATAGCATAAAAACTAAGTAATAAAATTGGTAAGTAAAAAGCCTTTATAGCATTCTGTCCTTCATATAATAAAACAGACATATCTTTATTAACAATAGTTAATATTCCAAAGATAATAAGATATATAAAGATACTTCCTAATATTAATAATAAATACTTCTTATCTTTACCTTTATATATGAATATAAGATAGAAAGCACATATTAAAATAATTATAAATCTAACTACCATTCCAATAGTAAAATTGATATTTAAAAGTTGCAACATACATGCTGTTAACATATCAAAAAGTGGACTTAGTATTAAGAATAATTCTATCAATTTTATAATATTTTTTTTCATAGTCTAAACCTTTCTAACTACACTTATAATACCATAGAATGACTAAAGAAAACAGAAATTAAAAAAAATTGTCAAGAAGTTGACAACTTTTTAGCAATTACTCTTCATTTAGATTTTTAGATATTATATACCTAGGTCTTGCTTTAGTCTCACTATAAATCTTACCAATGTATTCACCTATTATTCCTAAAGATAACATTTCAAGTCCTGCTACAATCCAGATAGAGCACATAATAAACGTCCAGCCATCTACTGTATAACCAAATAATTTAACTATTAAACAATATATTAAAATTAATATACTAATAGCAAAAATAAAGATTCCTAAATTTAAAACAAGTTTTATTGGACGAATTGAAAAAGAAGTAATACCATCCCATGCAAAAGAAAGCATCTTTTTTAATGGATATTTACTCTCACCTGCAAATCTTTCGTTTCTCTCATAGTAAACAATGTCTGATGAAAAACCAATTAACGGAAAAATACCACGCAAGAATAAATTTACTTCTTTGTAATTTTCTAAATAATCTAATACCCTTTTACTAGTCAGTCTATAATCAGCATGATTATAAACAACATCTACTCCCATTTTGTTCATAAATTTATAGAAACCTTCAGCAGTAGTTCTTTTAAACCAGGTATCCTTTTTTCTAGAACTTCTAACACCATAAACAATATCATTTCCTTGATAATACTTATCAATCATTTTATCCATAGCATTAATATCATCTTGTAAATCTGCATCCATACTGATAACAAAGTCAGCATAGTTTTTAGCAGTCATTAACCCTGCTAACAAGGCATTTTGATGTCCCCTATTTCTTGACAAAGATATACCTGTAAATAGTTTTTCCTTCTTATGTATTTTTTCAATAATATCCCAAGTTTTATCCTTACTTCCATCATTAACATACATAACCTTACTTTTATCGCTTATTTTCTTTTCAGCTATTAACTTTTGCATTTTATCTTTTAATTGTTTTGTTGTTTCTTCTAAAACTTCTTCTTCATTATAACAAGGTATCACAACATACAAAATTTCTTGAATAACTTGTTTTTTTTTCATATATAACACTTCCTCACTGATTATTTTGCAATATAATAACTCTCCTAAAAATAGTTTACCATTAACTTTAATTATTGTAAACTATTTCTCATTTTTTATCATTACAATAAAATCTTTAAACAAATATATAAGAATACCAAAGAAAATCATAGAAAGTAAATAAGATGGTACTAAATAACTATTAAATAAAAACATACAATAAGAGGTAATTGAAATAAAAGAAATAAGAATAGCGACAAGGTAATTTCTTTTATAAAGAACGCAATATAAAAGACTAAATATATCAGCAGCAAATAAATATCTCTCATGCATATAAGGTAAGAAATAAGTACAAAGAACAATAGATAGTACACCTAGTAAAAGTATCTTTTCCATATTAAAATTAACTTTTTTCTTTATAATATAGAATAATAAGAAAGCAAAAATTATAATTAAAGTAAGTATTCCAATTTTTGATAAATATTGTTCATTGCCATTAATTAAACTATATAAATTTGGAAAATTTAAATTTAAACTTTTATATGTTGAAGTCTGATTAAAATAAACCAACAAACACTCAGAAATAGGCTTACCTGCAATTATAGCCGGTAAACAAAGAATAAAATTTACTAAAGGAATTATAAGAAAGTAAAGAATTGAAAAATTCTTCTTTCTAAAATATAAGATTATATATACTGGAAGAACAAAAATAAACTGTAATTTAAAAGCAAATGCTAGTCCTAATGAAATAAATGAAAATAACGTCTTATCCTTATATAGAAAATAAAAGGCAAGTACTAAAAAGGTAGTATAAATAACATCACATTGAGCCCAAAGTGCCCCATTCATAACAACAGTAGGTAAAAATAATGTTATTCCAAAAGCTAAAATAGATAGCATTTTACGATTATTATCTTTGCTTATAACATCATAAACAAATTTTCCAACTAAAAAAGCCAGAATATAATCAAAAATAATAGAGATAATTTTAATACTAATTAAAGGATTAATTTTTAAATAAGTCAACAATGCTAATATTGTCATATATGGAGCATTATAATCTCCAGGATAATTAGCAAGACCACTCAAACCTCCCGCTTCCTTTAGTTCATAAAACCATGGACTTAAAAAGTTTTTAAAATCTTCAGACTGATATGACAGCATAAAATAACGAAGAATTAATGAAAAAAGTACAATTCCTATTATAATTAAACAATCAATATGATTTTCAATCCAGTTTATAAATTTATTTTCTACTTTCGATATTTTTTCCATTTTAAACCTCCTAATAACTTCAACTTATCAATATAATAAACAATTATAATAATAAAAATTGGAATATAATTATATAAATATCTAGAACGATTCTCCCAAACTAATAAGAATAAAAGTAACAAAAATATTGACATATGCTCTACTAAAGTTTCTTTATCTTTTTTCTTATAACAATAAAAACCAGAAAAACAAAGAATAAACAAAAAGGCAACTTGAACACCTTCCTCAAAATAGAAAATTACATCGTTATTTTGACTTGTTAAAAATTTTTGAACTTTAGTATCATGATTTACATTTTTATTTATAGTTAAAGCAACTGGAGCATAATAACTTCCATCACCCCAAGCATTAACCGTTTTTTTAGTTAAATAGTCCATATAGCAAAAAAAACCATAGTTTTTCAAGCGTTTACCAATTTCTTCAAAATGACGAGGCACACTATCTTTACCTGTCTTATAACTTTGAGTAATCTTATAATCTTTAAGATTATAACCACCATAACTATTTCTATCAGAATTATCAGCATTAGGATCTTCTATTCCCATCATAAGCCAATGAGTAACAGGTATTTTTCCATAATCATTAACTTCGAATGAAAAACTTTCTCGTTCTACAATGGTTTTCTGATATATTATATTAGAACCTAAATAACATACACAAAAGATCATTAAAAATAATAAACATGTCTTATATTTCTTTACTATAATAAAATAGAAAATAAAACCTACAAAGAAAAACAAAACTGTCATTTTAATCTTCATTCCAACAAAAAGAGCCAAAGCCATAAATATAAATATTAAAATATTTTTTTTCAACTTATTATCTTCGATAAATGTTGATAAGAATAATAAAAATGGTCCAAAGGCAATAGATAATGTATCAGAATAAAAAATTGGTAAATATAAATATAAAGGCAGAAAGAAAAAACTAATGAGCAAACTAAAATAAGCTTTTTCTTTTCCAAATTTTCTATAACAATAAAGAACTAAAAAAAGTATAGAAAGAAAAATACTAATGCCATTAAAGAAAATACCTACAGAAAGAAAATTATTAATACCGAAAAACTGACCTATTTTAAAGAATACTACTTCTAACGTAAAAATAAAAATATTATTTGGAAAAAGTTGAAAATATTCTGGATATGTAGCCAATAAATTACGATTTCCTGTTAGAACATATGACTTTGCTTGATTATATACAACATCAAAATCCCATCCAAGTGGAGCATCAAAAACTATTGAAACAAGTATTAAAATAATAATTGATACAACAAAAGTCAGCCCAAAAAGAATATAAATGGCTTTCTTAGATAATTTAGAAAAAAGTTTCTTTATAAATTTATAAAGAAAATACCATAAAATACATACCAAAATTCCAATAATTAAATAAATTAAAGGATTAAATTTTTTATAAACAGATATATCCCTAAAAAAGCAATTAATAAAGACATACGAAAAACTTAAAGTAAAAATAAAGTAAAAAATGGAAAGCAAAATATTTCTAAAATTTTTATTATTACTGTTTTTCTTCATAAACGCCTCCTATTTTTTCTTATCTAATTTCCATACTCTTATTAAAAATTTATATCTTTTTTCTATTTCAGATTGTTGTTTTTTAGAAAATTTATACATAGTTCCTATTTCTTTATGAACCTTTTTTATTTCGTTCAACTGAGCTTGTTTTTTATTCAAACTAGTAACATTATTACCATGAACACGATAAAAATTATAAGGCTTATTTATAAAAGATATCTTACCTTCTCTCATAACATTAACATAAAATAACCAATCTCCAGCTTGTTTATATTTACCTGACTTAGTAAAATACTTTTTATAATTTCCATTTTTAAAAATAACAGAAGAAACATTAGCAATAGTACAATTCAAATAAGCATATTTTTTTATTTCATCTTCACCATTTTCAACAAAGTCATGATCCCAATGACCTGATTTTAATATGTCTATTTCAGGTTTTATAGAAGGAAGAATTATCTTACCAAATTTATCTATAAAAGCTGTATCAGCATATGATATAACTATAGAATCATCTTCTTTAATTGGTTTTAAAACAGATTTTAAAAATTGTTTTTGACAAAAATCATCTGCTTCTGCAATCCATACATAATCACCTGTAGCATTTTCAAAACCTTTCTCCCATTGTTTAAAAGCTGAACCACTATTAACATCATTATAAATTTTTTTAATATTAATATATTCTTTAAGCTTATCAACAAGATCATCTATAACTTCTCTACTATTATCTTTAGAACAATCATCCAAAATTATTAACTCATCTATTTTTTCAGTCTGATATAAAATACTATAAATTCTCTGATACATAAAATCAGCATAATTATAGTTTGGTATTACTACAGAAACAGTTTTACCACTTCCTTTTTTGTTACTTTGTTTTTCTGCCAAAGAAATAAGCTTATCTATAGTTATATCAGAAGGAATAACTGATTTAACTATATTTCTAGAATAAAACTTATAAAAAGATATCATAATATTTGCTAAAAAAGAAAAGCCATTATCATTAAATTTTAAGTAAAGTTTATAATAATATTTATGTTTAGTCCCCTGAGTTTCTAAAAAGTTCCAAAAATAATGATTTTGTCTTATTTTATATTTAGCACTTCTCTTATATAATTCTTTTAAGAATTTATAACGCTTAATAAACCTATCTTCTTTAGGTGGAATATATAAATAAAACATAATAACTTGTTGATATATAATTATATCAAAATACTTTTTATATCCTTTTATTTTATTGATACGCTCCTCTAAAATATCAAGTGCTTTAAAAATATCAAATCTTTTAAAGCTTAAAGTATCATTCTGTGTAGATTTTTGTCTTTGAATATAATTATAATAAGTATCACCAGTATAAGCTATTTTTTTTGCATTTATTATAGCAGCTAATACAGTAGCAACATCTTCATTCATTATCCCAGTTGGAAATGGAAACTTTTCTAATAACTCTTTTCTAAATAACTTATTACAAGGTGAAGCTGCATGACCTTGATTTAAGATATTTTCTTTTGTAACTCTTCCTTCACATTCAACTGCCCTTACATCTGTTTGATTTTCAAAAGATGAATCATACTTTATAAAGATATCACATACTACAACATCAGCTTTTTCTTTAGTAATAGTTTTATATAATTCTTCATAAAAATTATCTTCTAAATAATCATCAGAATCAATAAAAGATATTAAATCATATTTAGCTTCTTTTAAAGCAATATTTCTATTATAACCAGCACCATGATTTTCCTTATTTTTAATTAGTTTTATATAAGGACATTTTTTCATATAACGATTAATAATAGAAACTGTTTTATCAGTAGAACAATCATCAACTAAGATAATTTCAAACTTTTCTAAGTTTTGATTCAAAATAGAATCTAAGCATTTTTCTATATATAATTCTGTATTATAACATGGTATTATAATTGATATTCCTTCTTTTTTCATAATGTACTCCTTATATTTTTTTATTTTTAATCATAACTTCTTTTAATAGTTTTAATGATTTTAAGATATTACTTTCTCTAAAAATTAATTTTCTATATAAATCATCATTATAATCATTGTTAAGAGAAGACCCTTCTTTATGAAATATTTCTATATTAGGATCATAAATAAATTTTAAATTATCTTTTCTTCTACGATAATTTAAAAACTCTTCTTCATGATAAAGAAATGTACGAGAATAAAAGCAATCTTTATATTTATCATAATATCTTTTAGAAAAGATAATTGCACACCCATGAAGGGCTACATCTTCTAAAAAACAATCAGCATTTTCCAAATGACTAGGTTTCTTTATAAGTCTTTTTATTTTAAAATAAGTTCTTAGTAAAAACCTTTTAAACTTACTATTATAAATTCCTAACAACATTTCTGACTTATCAATCGCTTTATTTACTTTATCTAAAGTATCATAAACTGGAAAAGGATTTACTGAATCTCCTTCATTAGTTAGAATTTTAAATCCTAATGCATCAAAAGAATGCTCTTTATAAATATTTTGTATTCTCTTTAATAAATCTTTTTGAGTTAATAAAGTATCATTATTAATAACAATCATAAAATCAGGCTGATACTTTTCTCTTGCTAAGTCTATTCCCTTATTATTACCTTTAGCAAAACCAATATTTTCTTCTAAAATTATTAGATCATCTACTAAAGTCTTTAACTTTCTATCATCTTCTTCTACACCACTATTATTATCTACAACAATAATTTTATAGTTCTTATCTTCAAGAGTTCTAATTGAATTTATACACTCTATCGTATCATTAATATTCTTATAATGCAAAATTATAAATACTGCTTCTACTCTTTCCTTTTTTTTCATCTTATAATTCCTCAGCAAATCTTTTTTCTATTTTTTTGAATATTTGGTAACCTATAATAAGTATTGCAAAACTGATAATTCCTACTATAGCAAGTATAGAAAAATCTGGTAATACTTGATAATAGAATATATCTCTATATGCATTAATAATGTGTGCCATTGGGTTAATATTCATAATCCATTCAAAAGCTGTATTTGCAAACAATTCACTAGAATATAAGATAGGTGTAGCATAAAATAACATCATAACAATAAAATTAACTATATATTCAATATCTCTAATATAAACATTTATAGCACTTAAGATAAATATAATACCTAAGGATAAAATATATTGAATAAGAGTAATTAATGGTAAGAGTAACATAACAAGTGATAAATTCATTCCACCAAAAATAATAAATATTAAAATAATAATACAAGAAATAAAGAAATTAATTAAACCACTAGTAACTACCGATATTGGTAATATTTCTCTAGGAAAATAAACTTTCTTTATTATATTACCATTATTAACTATAGTAGTAGTTCCCTGATTAACTACAGTAGTAAAAAAGTTCCAAGGAATAATTCCTACTATAAGAAATATAACATAATTAGGTTCTGAACTTTTTAAAATTAATGGAAAAACTATTGCGTATACTAAAACCATTAATAATGGATTAATAAAAGACCATAAAACACCTAGAAAAGATCCTTTATATTTACCACGTATTTCCTTTCTGACATTTGTCTTTAAAAGTTCACGATATTGATATAAATCTTTAAAAATCTTCATTATAATCACCTACTGACATATTTTTAAGTATTCCTCTACCACTTTATTTGGCTCATCATCCATTTTAACTTTTCCTTCATAAATCCATACCGCTCTAGTACACATTTTTTTTACAGCATTTAAATCATGAGTAACAATAACAATTGTTTTATCACTTTTCTTAAGTTCATCTAACTTAGCAAAACATTTTTCTTGAAAATGTTGATCTCCTACAGCCAAAATCTCATCTACTAATAAAATATCTGCATCAACATTAATAGCAATAGAAAAAGCAAGTCTCATATACATTCCAGAAGAATAAGTACGTACTGGGCTATCAATAAAATTATCTAGTTCAGAGAATGAAATAATATCATCCAATCTTTTATCTATTTCAGATTTTGACAATCCAAAAATAGAAGCATTGAAATAAATATTTTCCCTTCCTGTGAAATCAGGATGAAACCCAGCTCCTAATTCCAAAAGAGATGTTAGTTTTCCATTAGTAACAATTGTCCCCTTATTAGGATAAATAATCTTAGTCATTAACTTTAAAAGTGTAGATTTACCACTACCATTAGTACCAACTAAAGCAACAGTTTCTCCTTTTTTTATATCAAGATTAATATTTTCTAAAACTATCCTATTCTCTGCCTTATTACGAGTAATATTAACAAGCCTTTCTTTTAACGTATTTGGTTTATCATAATATAGTTTAAAATACTTTGTAACATTTTTTACTCTTATAGCAAATTCACTATCTTTTTTAGCCATCAAGTACTCCTCCTTATGTTCATAAGTATATCACATTTTATTTTTTTTTGCATCTTTCTTATCAAAAGGTAAATCACAAATTGCCTTTGATAATGTATTAATATTAGCATAACCATATTTTTCATCAGGTTCTAAATAAGTACCCTCAGCCCACTCATTCCAAGCATTAACAAAAATAAATCTATGCTCTTCATCATTTCTTCTTCTAGTTTCTCTTATAATTATTTTTAACCACTTATAATAACTTTCTAATGAATAATTATAATAAATAGTATAACCATCTGTCCTTCTTGCAGAATTATCCCATCCCATTGTTATAGAATAATAAAATGGTTTAAGTGGAAAATGTTCTTTATATAGATGTTCAATATCATCTACTATTTTTTTATAATTAAATATCTTAGGTGAACTTAAACCTGTTAATTTTGTAGCAGGATGCCCTACACCATGAGGTGGAAAATCAAAAGAAGCATCAGTATATTCAGTATATTTATAATTAGTATCAGCAAGTTCACATTTATCCATAATATAAAGCTCACCAATTCCCTCTTCAATAGCATATTCTCTCCACTTAGTTACTAATTCTTTAAAATTAGGAATAGCACTAGGATTATAAATCATTATTACTGGCTTTCCATCTATTTTGATATAACGATCATCTAAAAGATATTTTTTTATATCTTTTATAAATTTTCTATAATCATCTTTTTTATAATCTTGTTTAATTAGTACATCATCTTCAAGTCCATCCCAAGTTCTCGTCCAATTCTCATTAGCCCAACAAAAGAAAAAAGGAAAATCGATACTCTTATCTTTAAAAAACAAATCTATAGGTTTTTCCATTAATCTTTTACCAGAAAACCAATAATAATAGAAAATAAAACCATATATTTTATGTTCTTTCGCTAACTTAACTTGTTTTTTTATTGTTTCAACATTATCTAATGTATAGTAGCCAAAATCTTTATGAGGAGTTCTAGGTTGATAATGTCCCTCAAATCTAGGTTTAGCTTTCTTAGTATTAACCCACTCTGTAAAACCTTTACCCCACCATAAATCATTTTCTTTAAAGGTATGATATTGTGGTAAATAAAAAGCCAAAGTTTTAATATCAGTATTATACTTAGAAAAATCAATATTATCTTGATAAGTACTTATATATGGTGCATATTCTTTATATGAATGAGTAATAACTTTAGGTTCTTCTTTTTCCTGCACATCATTCTTTGGTTCAACTATTTCTTTTTTCCCAATTGACTTTAACTTTCTAAGAGGACTAGTTAATTTCCAACTTGAACTATTAAGTACTTTATTTAATTCATCTTGATAAAAATTTTTATTTTCCAACAAACACTTATTTTCATTTTTTAATAACTCATTACTATTATCTAACTCATTAATTTTTTTATTTAACTCTACAATAAGTTTTCTATAATCATATGAAGTCATTTTATAACTATTTATATCTTTCATTTTCTTTAATATTCCTTTTATAGTATTATCATAATTTTTATTTATTTTATTATCTTTATTAGAAAAAAGATTTGATTTATCAATATGTCTTTTTTCTAATATATAATCTAGCCTATCTTTTACATCTAAAGATAGAAGCTCTTGATAACTCATATCTAAAGATTTTAAAATATATTCAAGATTTCTATTATATATTTCTATCGGATGAGGATTAGTTAATCTCCAACTTACATATTCAACATCTTGTGTTAATTCTTCCGGAGTAAACCACGCAAAGAGCAGAAAATTCAATTTCTTTACACTCATTACTTCTTCTTCTAAATAATCTAATGAACTTTCTTCACCAAAAGATGAAGGCATGCATGAAGAAAGAGAAATAATTGTTTTTCCTAAAAAAGCAGCTTCAAAAGAAACATTTGAAAGATCAGCAACAATACGTCTACACTTTAAAATCCAATCAAATGAAGTTGATGAATCATCCTTAATAAAACCTAACGTTGAAAGATCAACAGGCTCCTTAGGATGAGGACGAATACATATTTTATCAGGAGAAGCTAAATGACTAATCGCTTCTAATATATCACTCTGAGTCCATTTAGAATAAACAGTTGCAAAACAATCAGTAGCAACTCCCATACCATAACCAACCTCATAAAGTGGAGGGATATCTATATCATTCAAATAATGAATATTTTGTTTATCTACTAAGAGAGCAAAAAGTTCTTTTCTACTTAAACACAATACTTTTTCTGATTCACAAAATAAAGAATATTGCTCTTTTAAATTACTCGTATCATACTTATTCTGAAACTGAAAATAATTTAATAACCGATTATAAAATGGTGTTCTAATCGCACTAGCTTCTTGATTAATCAAAGTAATATTATGCTTTTTTGCAATATAATCAATACTAGGCAAATAAGTCCATACCATAAATGCATCTATTTTTTCATATTTAGATTCAAGATAATTAATCGCTTTTTCTAATATTTTCTCTAACTCTTTATCTCTTTCTTTAAGTAAATGAACCCATGCATCCACATTATTAGAATATTGTTCCAAAATTTTCTTCTTTTCTTCATCAGTAATAACATATTTTTTCAAATCATCAAAAGAATTGTCATTAATACCATAATAATCCATTACAATAGTAGCAGAATGTTTACATTCTCTATAATAAGAAGGCTTTTTAAAATATTCTTCAGTAGCAATAATAGGACTATCACCATCTAAAGAAAAACGAGCAAATTTATAGAAAACCCATAAATACGCTGGTTTCTCTTTAATATATTCTTCACTCTCAAAAATAATAGGTACAATCACTTTATATACACCTCCACTTAAGAAATATCAATTTTACCAATGATAACATGATAAATGTTTTTCTTTAACAATAGCACGAATATGTTCTAAATCTTTAGGGGTATCAACAGATAAACTTTCACTTTCTACTTCAACCATCTTTATTTTTTCACCATTTTCAAGAAAACGAATTTCATTAACATCCTCAACAATCTCATAAGGACCTTTTTTAGTACTAGCAAAAAAATCTAAAGCTTTTTTATTATATATTAATACACCAACATGCTTATAATAATCATAATCCATACTTCCCTTTGGATAAGGAATAGGACTTCTTGAAAAGAACATAGCATAAGACAATTTATCAAATACAACCTTAATATTCGTAAAATCAACAGCTTCTACTGGATTTTTTATCTTAGTCATTAAATTAGCAACATAAACTTTGTTACTATCTGGAAGAGACTCAGGAATTATCTTCTCAATCATTTTAGGATTAATTAAAGGTTCATCTCCATTAATAACAAGATATAAATCTGCCTTAACAGTTTCTGATACTTCCTGTACTCTTTCTGTGCTAGTAGGATGTGTATTTTTAGTTAATATAACTTTAATATTTTTCTCTTTACATACTTTTTCAATTCTCTCATCATCTGTTGCAACATAAACATCATCAAGTCCTCTAACTTGTTTTACCTGACCATAAACCCACGCTACCATAGGCTCATCTTCAATTAATTCTAAAGGCTTACCTTTAAAGCGTGAAGATTGATAACGTGCTGGAATAACTGCCACTACTCTCATACTTTCTCTTCCTCCTAATCAATATTTTTAGATGGGGTCAATGTTTTAATTAACATCTTCTCTTGATATTTCTTTATATTTCTTTCCATCGTTGAATTTAAATTATCAATATAATTCTTATCAAGTAAATAAGCAATATCACTTTGATAAAAATTTTCTTCCATACAAGAAGTAAAACCATCAAAGCCTGCTAAAACAACATTTTTAACATTTGCATGACTTAAAATATTCAAACAAACTAATAGAGCTGAATCAGAAACTCCATCAAGTTTAGACAATGAATTTCTATAATCAAAAATAAGAGTGTTTTCATTATCTTCAATACTAATATTAGAAGTAATCATTTTAATATCATCAGGAGT
Organism: uncultured Bacilli bacterium; assembly: GCA_944363735.1. Classification (GTDB taxonomy): domain Bacteria; phylum Bacillota_I; class Bacilli_A; order RF39; family UBA660; genus Onthousia. The sequence continues at coordinate 60,162 of CALVVB010000002.1, forward strand.
TAAATCATCACAAGATTCCTGATATCTTTTTCTATTACTATAAAACACTGCATTATGCTTATGTAGATTAGGATTATTAATAGTAATAACGAAACAATTAGAATTATCTATATAATTATCCAACTGTTCTTGATAAGTTATAATACTCTTACCAGGACCAATCAAAATAACTTCTTTTTCTTTAACTAAATCAGATAACCTTTCATAAGAAGCATCATCTAAATATGTATGATCATTATAAATTTGATATAGTTCCTCAATATAAGCGAAATCATATTCTGTCTTTTTCTGTTCACTAATCATCTGAACAACTTTATGAATATCACTACTATTAAGCATTCTCTTATTTAATAAATATAAGATATATGATGGATGGCAAGCATAGATAGCAGATAAATAATACGGTAAAGAATAACCCCAGGGATTTTCACTTTTAATTTTTTCTAAAATATTATCTGAAGCTTCTAATAATGGTGATAATGAATAATTTTTTCCTTCTTTTTCATTTAAATAATTGGCAATAAGCTCAGTAGGTAAATTACCAGCTCCTCTTCCCATTCCATAAATAGAACTATCAATAACTATATTTCTATCTTCAGAAGTATTTTCTATAAAAGCAAGAGCATTTGCAAAAGCCATTTGTAAATTATTATGTACATGAAATGCTAATTTAGTTTCAGCTTTTAAATTTTCATCAAATAACTTTGATAAATAAATAACATCTTGTGGTGTCATTTGCCCAAAAGTATCTACAATTGCTAATCCTTCTAAATCAAGTTCTTCATTACAAATACGAATCATTTCTCTAATCTCTTCTTCAGTATACCCCAATATAACTGTAGGTTGCAAAAACAAACGATATCCTTTTCTTCTAATTTCCTTAGCATATTCAATTGCCTTTGGTAAACTTTTCTTATGAAAAGACATTCTTAATATATTATCACTATTACTGCATAAAGGTAAATTTTCAATATTATATTTTTCCCCTAATAACATTAATGTATATTGATTTTCCTCAGTATTAGCAATTAAATTCTGTTCTTCTAACTCTTCCATTCTTCTATATTCAGTTCTATCAACAGAGTATTCTTCTTTAGTATCCATTAAATAACCACATTCTATTAACTCAATCTTTGCCTCTTCTAGATAATTTATTAATTGTTTAATATCGTCATAACCAAACTCATTATCATTAACATAGCCACCATCCCTTAAAGTACAATCTAATATCTCTATTTTTCTCATTTTAAACTTCCTCACTACTTTTAATAATAAAATATATTTAAATCAACATTACCAGTAATACCAGGGAGACTACCAGAAGAAGTATATTGCCATCCTCTATGTGGTAAAGTATATCCACAATCTCCGTTAGTATAATGTGCTATCCAATCAACCATACTTCTTGTATTATCATTAAATCTTGTCATTGCATAATTTAAATAAGTATAAACTTTAGCATCATAACCTGCTGCTTTAAGACGATTAATATAATTATAAACCATCCCTTCATAAGCTTCCTTAGATATATCATCAGAACTTTCATTTTGACTTGGAATACTATAACTCTCAATATCATAATAAATTGGATAATCTGGACTAACATTATATCTATTAAGCATTTGAATCGTAGCATTAGCTTCAAAAATAGCTTCAGCAGGATTATGAGCATAACTATATAAATAAACACCATAAGGAATATTTAAACGTTTTACATTACTTAAATATTCAGAAAATTTTATATCTTCATAACCATTATAACCAATTCTTAAAATAACTCCATCAATTTCTCCAGAATTCCACAAAGTATCCCAATCAATATTTCCTTGATGATAAGATACATCTGCTAATCTTTTAAAGTTCTGTTCACGTAAAACTCCATCCTGATTAAAGCGATACCAAACACCATGAATTTTTTGAACTCCAGTTGCCATACTACCATCATAATTGTAATAATATGTATTACCATTTATAGTTTGAAAACCAGTTTGAATAACACCGTTTTCATCAAATTTATAAACACGACCATCAATTGTCTGAATACCTGTTTGAATGATACCTTCTTGATTAGTATAATATATATATCCTGTTAATGAATGTACCCAACCAATTTGAATTTTTCCAGAAAGCTCACCTAAAAAATATCTTTGACCATCTATTGACGTAATACCTTTCAATATTTTTCCATCTTGATCAGTATAGTAACGATCTCCCGTTAAGGCAGAGGTTACAAAGCCTACTTGAACTTTTCCTGTATACTCTCCTAAGAAGTAATCTTCCCCATCTATTTCTGTAATTCCATATTGCTTTACACCCAAAATATAATAATAACGATCTAATCCTATATCATAAAATCCTTCAATTAAACTTCCATCTTCTAAAGTATTATAAGTATTACCGTCATATTCAAATTCACCTTTATAAATTTTTCCATCTTCATCTGCATAATAATACTTATTATTTAAACTTGATTGAACAAATCCAGTCTGAATTTTTCCTGTATACTCTCCTAAAAAGTAATCTTCTCCATCTATCGGAGTAATACCTTTCAATATTTTTCCATCTTGATCAGTATAGTAACGATCTCCCGTTAAGGCAGAGGTTACAAAGCCTACTTGAACTTTTCCTGTATACTCTCCTAAGAAGTAATCTTCCCCATCTATTTCTGTAATTCCATATTGCTTTACACCCAAAATATAATAATAACGATCTAATCCTATATCATAAAATCCTTCAATTAAACTTCCATCTTCTAAAGTATTATAAGTATTACCGTCATATTCAAATTCACCTTTATAAATTTTTCCATCTTCATCTGCATAATAATACTTATTATTTAAACTTGATTGAACAAATCCAGTCTGAATTTTTCCTGTATACTCTCCTAAAAAGTAATCTTCTCCATCTATTGGCGTAATACCTTTCAATATTTTTCCATCTTGATTAGTATAGTAACGATCTCCCGTTAATGAAGAAGTTACAAAACCTACTTGAACTTTTCCTGTATACTCTCCTAAGAAATAATCTTCTCCATCTATTTCTGTAATACCTTTAACTAATTTACCATCAGAATCAAAATAATAAGTCGCTCCATCAATAGAAACAAATCCCTTTTGTATTTTTCCATCCTGATTAGTATAATACACATCTCCTGTTAACGAAGAAGTTACAAAACCTACTTGAACCTTTCCTGTATACTCTCCTAAGAAATAGTCTTCTCCATCTATTGGAGTAATACCTTTCAATATTTTTCCATCTTGATCAGTATAATAACGATCTCCTGTTAATGAAGAAGTTACAAAACCTATTTGAACTTTTCCTGTATACTCTCCTAAGAAGTAATCTTCTCCATCTATTTCTGTGATACCTTTTTGTATTATTCCGTCCTTATAATAATAAAGTGAACCATCTTCTTCAAAAAAACCAGTTTTACCTAAAGCATTAACATTTAAAAACACCAAACTAATTGCAACTAAAACAACAAAAAATATCTTTTTTTTCATATCTTCCTCCTATAAATTAGATTATATCGTATTTATAATAAAAAATAAAGACAGTAAATCATTCTAAATATTTAACAAAACTTCTAATTTAAGCTTCTTTCCTTTTTAAATTTTTAACCAAAAAGCCTATTAATTCTACAACTTTTTTTCTAAAATACTCAATAATAACAGATGAAATAAATATTATGCAAGCTACCACAAAAATTTGTAATATTATCTCAAAAGGAGAATGTTTATCTACTAAAAAAGGAAATAGTTTATATATATAAGGTTTTAACAATTCAGACTCATGAATTAGATACACTCCAATCATTAAGGTAGATAAATTATTTATAAATTTGTTCTTAAAAGAGAAAGTACTAAAAAATAAGAAATATACACAGCTTTGTACAACAATAAGTGGAAAATCATAAGCAGCAGGATGCGTCTGAAAAATCGCTCCAATTTCAAATAAAATAGAACCTGGAATAGCAAAACTACAAATATATTTACCAAGATATAAAATAGTAAGCGAACCAAAAGCACAACCAAAAAATATTAATACCATTAACAATCTAAAATATTTAATACTCATATTTTTAAAATGATAAGACTGTTTAAGTGGATACTTTCTAAAATAAGCCCCTATAAAATATAAAGTAATAAAATGATAAAGCGAAAATCCAAATGAAGTATTAAAAAATCCCTGATTAGTTAAATATGGTAAAAAGCAATTAATAAAAACTAAAGTTAATACTAATTTTTTTAATTCACCCTGACTAGAACGTTCAATAAACTTATTAAAAAACGGTGATAATATATACAATAAAATGTAATAATGAATAAACCAATGTTCATGCTCTAATGGCAGTATAAAAACATTATTAAGAATTTCTAAATTAGTTAAAGTAGTTAATGATAATGCCAATACAATAATAACAGCTACTATTCTATAAAACCATGATGTTGCAATTAAATTTAAAACTTTTTTTAAACGGAATTTTGAAGTAGATTGAAAATATCCTGTGACTAAAACAAAAGAGTTAACATGAACTACCAAAATTAATTTAATAATATCTAAAAATAAAGTAAGTGTATTATTCGCTTGACTTAAACCAACTCCACTTATAATAACATGCCACATTACTATCATAAACATAGAGATTATACGCATTAATTCAAAATTTGATTGTCTTAATTTTAAAGTTTTTTCCATAATTCCCCCCACCTATAATAAAAATATAACATATAATTTCTATAAAATACAACAAAAAAAGACTTTATTTTAAATATTTTATTAAAGTATTACTAACAAACTCATAACCTTCATCATTTAAATGAAGACTATCAACCATATAACCCTCATTCAAAAGGCAACCTTCGTCTACTAACAATTCATGGGTATTAATAAAAGTTTTATCTTCCTCTTTAGCATATTCTTCTAGTTTCTTATTTATCTCATTAATATCATCATTATCTTTAAGTCCAACTTTTTTTATCAATTTCTTCATTAACTGAAGAAATACTTTCTAAATAGATTTCTACTTCTTTTCTATTTTCCTTAATTCCTCTTATAATTTTCTTTATATTATCAACTACTTCATCACTACTTTTCTCATCTCTTAAAACATTATTATCTATTAAAAGAAAATCTTAGATTGATTATAGTAATATATTTTATTTTTCATATTACTTAATATATCATCAGTAGTCTCCCCAGCAATACCACTATTAACAACTGGCATATCAGTAAAATACTTATCTAAGTCATAATTTTTTGTAATAGAATAACCTAAAAATAAATAGTTAGTATAATTATCTTTTTTTCTATTACAAAATTGTTTTTTATAATAATTTTTTTATTTTTTCTAGTCTTGTACTATGTTTTTTCTTTTTACTCATCAATATCCCCTCTTTACATCAATATGAGTATAGCATCAAATCCGAATACTGAAAAAATGAATACTCCCCGCAGCAAGCTACGGGGTATCTTCCCAAAGCGATGTTATTTTTGCTGTTGAAATTTCAAATATAACTGCTTGTATTCCGCATCTTGTTTACCTTGATTTTTTACATATTCTTTTATTACCGATTCATTTTGATTTTTTCCTACTGTAGCCACAAAATAACCGTCTGACCAAAACTGTCCTCCCCATAGTTGTTTCTTTACTTGAGGACATTCGACAAAAATTTGTCTTGCTGTTATACTTTTTATTATTTTCACTATTTTACTAGGTGCATAGTTTGGTGTGCTTTGAACTAGAAAATGTACATGATCTTTATCCGTACCTATTTCTAGAAAAACAATATAATCATAACGTTTCTCTATCTCAAGACAAATTTGTCGAAGATGTTCATCCACTGTTTCATCAAATACTACACGACGGTATTTTGCTGGACATACAATGTGGTAAACAAGATTGCTTACGTTGTGCGACAAATATAGATATTGACTATCTCCCATAACATCGCCCTCACTTCGTATTTATAATACTACGTTCGGCCTTACGTTGCAAGCAACGGGGAATTAAACCCTAGACTAATAACCATACACTGTATGCTTATTAGTTATTAAAAGAAAAAACTTGACATATTTTGCCAAGTTAATCTTTATATGCTTCTTTATAAGCACCACTTTTTATATCATTAATCCATTCTTCATTATTTAAGTACCAATCTATTGTTTCTTTAATACCATCTTCAAAAGTATAAGTACGTTCCCATCCTAATTCATTTTCTACTTTGCTTGAATCTATTGCATATCTTAAATCATGACCTTTTCTATCTTCAACAAATGTTATTAAATCTTCACTCTTACCCATTTGTTTTAATATTGTCTTAACGATATCTATATTATGTCTTTCAGCATGTCCACCTAAATTATATACTTCTCCAACTTTACCATTTCTAACAATTAAATCAACACCAATATTATGATCATGTACATGAATCCAATCTCTTACATTTTCCCCAGTTCCATAAACAGGTACTTTTTCATTATTTAATGCTTTAGATATAACAACTGGTATTAATTTTTCTGGAAATTGATATGGTCCATAATTATTAGAGCATCTACTAATAGTAACAGGTAATCCATAAGTACGATGATATGCCATAACTAATAAATCTGCACTTGCTTTACTAGTAGAATAAGGACTAGATGTATGAAGTGGAGTATTTTCTGTAAATAGAAGATCTGGCCTATCTAAAGGTAAATCTCCATATACTTCATCAGTTGAAATCTGATGATATCTTTTAACATTATATTTAAGTGATGCATCCATTAATACTTCAGTACCAATAATATTAGTGGTTAAAAATATTTCTGGATTTTTAATAGAATTATCAACATGAGACTCTGCTGCAAAATTAATTACAACATCAAACTTTTCATCACTAAATAGTTTATCGATAAAATTTCTATCAGTAATATCTCCTTTTACAAATTTATAATTATCTTTCTCCTCTAAATCTTTAATGTTATTATAATTACCAGCATAAGTTAGAGCATCTAAACAAACAAAATAATCATCTTTATATTTATCAGTAACGTAATGTAAATAATTACTTCCAATAAATCCTGCTCCTCCTGTAATTAAAAATTTCATATAATCACCTTCCTAAAATTATTTTATCAAATATTCTAAATTGGCACAATATATCTAATAATTAAAATTATCTAACAAATCAACTTTTCGTTCATTTTCGTTCATTTTTAGTTTCTCTAATTATATAGATAGGTCTACCTTTAACTTCTGTATATGTTTTAGAAATATAAGCTCCACTAATTCCTATACAAAATAGTTGAACACCACTTAAGAAGAACATAATACACACTAAAGATGGCCATCCTGATACAGGATCTCCAAATATTAAAGTTCTAACTACAATAAAGATAATAGCAATTAAAGCAATTAAACAAAATAATACTCCTACAAAAACAGCTATTGTTAAAGGAACAGTAGAATATCCAATAATTGCATCAATTGCATAAGTAAATAATTTAAAGAAACTCCATTTACTATTACCTGCTACTCTTTTAGGAACTTCATAAGTCAACCATTTAGTTTTAAATCCTACAAAACTAAATATTCCTTTACTATAACGGTTATATTCTTTTAATTCTAATACAGCATTAACTACTTGTCTCTTCATCAACCTAAAGTCTCTAGCCCCTGGTACCATCTCCACTTTAGATAATTTAGATATTAGTTTATAATAACAATTTGTAAAAAATCTTCTAACTATTCCATACTCCTTATGGGCATCAGTTTTTAGAGCAACTATATCAACATCTTCTGTTGTAATAATTTTATACATCCTTTCTATAAGTTTTGGTGGATCTTGTAAATCAACGTCAAGTAAGGTTATATAATCTCCAATACTATATTCAAGTCCAGCATAAATAGCTGCTTCTTTACCAAAATTTCTTGAAAAAGAAATATATCTAACATTCTTATCATCTTTTGATAGTTTTTTTATAATATCAAGAGTTTTATCACTACTCCCATCATCTACAAAAATAAGTTCAAAAGAAACATTATTCATTTTACTAATTACTTTATTAATTTCTTTATAAAATAAAGGAATTGATTCTTCTTCATTATAACAAGGTACTATAACTGATATCTTATCCATAATATCCTCCTATTCTAAAAACATCTTTCTAGTTACAAAATTAAACACCATAACTATTACAGTTGCAATTACTTTAGCAAGTAAATAATAAATACTTAAGAAATCTACTGTTATCCACATAATTGCATTATTAACTAAAAGACCTAAAACACTAAATACTATAAAAATAATAAACTGTTTTTTAGCATCTTTTTCTTTATTAACATCAAATACCCATTTAACACTAGCAGTATAATTGTAAATAACAGAAATACAAAATGATAATGTATTAGAAACAAGCACAGGAAAATGACAAAATTCTCTAAATAGATAAAGAAAAACAAAGTCAATAACCGTCGCTATACCTCCAACAATAGTAAATTTAAATATTTGAATTAATAATTTACGAGTTTTAGATTCAAATTTTAAATGTAATATTTTACATACCCTATCAAATAATAATTCTATTTTATCTTTTTTCATACTTTTCTCCAATCAACTATAGTATAACATGAATTATAGAACTAGTCTAAATATTTCTTTAACTCTTTAGTTATTATTTCATAGCCATTTTCATTAGGATGCAATCCATCATCAGTATACTCTTCACTAAAGTTACCATCACCGTCAAGTAAACTATCATACATATTAATGTAAGTATAACCGTTGTCTTCACAATATTTCTTTATCTTTTCATTTATTTTCATAATATCATCATTATTTCTTTTGTTAACCATCTTTTTATTTAAGTTATAATTTATAGGATAAACACTCTCAACATAAATTTTTGCTTGTGGTTTATTATCTTTAATTTCACTTATTATTTTTTCTATATTAGAAGCAATATCATCTACACTAATATCATGAATTAAATCATTTGTTCCAATTAATAAAAATACTTTAGAAGGATTATAATCATACACCCTATTTTTCATATCTTTTAAAATATCTTCTGTTATATTACCAGATATTCCGCTATTCACAACAGATAATCCTGAAAAATATTTATCTAAATTATAAAGTTCAGTAATAGAATCTCCTAAAAATAAATAATTAGTGTAATCATCTTCTAATCTTTCCATTTCACCATTTTTATCTTCAATAGTATTATTTAAGTCATCTACAGATAAACTTAAATTATTAATTTTCAACAAAAAAAATGCATTAAAAAAAATACTAATTATTAAAATAATCAAAACTAATTTATTGTTATTACTCTTCTTATCTGTATATGTAGATGAATCATTTTTATAATAAATTCTTTTATTTTTTTCAAGTCTAGTAGTATATTTTTTCTTTTTTGATTTTTTATTTGTAGTTTTACTCATAATACTTCCCCTTTTCATACCAATATGAGTATAACATAAATATTTGTACTTTTACATTGAAAGAAAAAAACTTGACATTATTTGCCAAGTTCTTCAAGCATCATCTCTTTAATTTTATCAATATCAGGAAAAAACAAATTAACTCCTTGTTTCTTTAAAGATAATAAGTAATTAAAATTGCTAGTTATTTCATCTTTTAATGTATCTATTACTTTAAGTGGTTTACCATTTATTATATGAGGATGATCTATATATTTTTCTAATGTAGGAAAAGCATTTTGTAATAATATAACTGATTTTTTATTGGCAATTTCTCTTATCATTATAGAACGACAATCTCCATATTTTTTAACCTTTTTATCTATTATAGGTTGATATTTAGAAACTTTACTACTTAACGGAATAAACCATAATATATCCTTGTCTTTAATTGTAAAGTAAGTAGGTCTAGTTCTTCCATTTTCATGATTTATCATTAAACCTTTGTCATTAATCTTATCAAAGAATTCATCTTTTATATGATAAATATATCCTGTTTGGACCTTCATTTTATAAGCACCCCCCAATAAAAAATATAACTTGTAACTAAAATATATCAAATTATAACTATGTTTGCAAGTACAAAAGTTTGATTTTTAGAAGAAAAAGAAAACTTTATTCAAAAGAACAAAGTTTTCAAACATTTTCGATCGGAATAATTTATATCCCGCACCATCCGAGAGCGGTTAACATTTCACGATTGGAATAATTTATAACCCGCACCATCCAAGAGCGGCTAACATGTACATATTACATTTCTTAAATGCAATACTAATATACTATATTTTGACATAAATGTCAATAAGTATACATTTATATTATATTCACATATTTAAGAAATATAACTGTTTTTATGGTTAAAATAGTAACTAAAAGACTTGATATTATTTACCAAGTCCCTTTTCTTCCCTAAACAGGCTTTCATCAATTGTTATATCTTTATCACTACCAGTTACCTTACTCAAATAGTAACGGTATTTATCATTATCTATCTTTTCATAACCATCAGTATATAATTTATTTAGCACTTCATCATCTGTACCAAATTGTTTATAGGTTAAATCTGCTAAATAATAATTACCATCATCATCTGGTACTAAAACAAATCTATGTTTATAATGAAATTCTAAATCATCAGTATCTACTATATAAGCAAGACATGACATGTCTTTTAGATTCTCATATAAGTACCAATTATATACTAAACACATTCTCTCATGCTCTAATCCATCTAAGTCACTTTTAGTATTTTCTATCGCTTTTCTAATAACAGTTTCTTTATTTATATTAGCAATATTAAGCATTCTATCATATAATGTCATATTATTTCTCTAATTTAGCCCTTGCAGCAGCAAGTCTTGCAACTGGAACTCTAAATGGACTACAGGAAACGTAATTAAGTCCAACTTTTTGACAGAAAGCTATACTCTTAGGATCTCCTCCATGCTCTCCACAGATACCAAGTTTTATATCACTTCTTGTACTTCTACCAAGTTCAGCAGCCATTTTTACTAACTTACCAACACCAACAGTATCTAAACTTGCAAAAGGATCATTTGTAAATATTTTCTTTTCATAGTAATCAGTCAAGAATTTAGAAGCATCATCTCTAGAGAAACCATAAGTCATTTGTGTTAAGTCATTAGTACCAAAGCTAAAGAACTCTGCTTCTTCTGCTATTTTATCTGCTAAAAGAGCAGCTCTAGGTATTTCTATCATTGTACCTACTTTATATTCTAAATCACTGTTATTATCTTTAATAATAGCGTCTGCTGTAGTAGTTACTATATTCTTAACATATTTTAATTCATTAACATCCCCTACTAAAGGTATCATAATTTCAGGTGTTACTTTAATACCCTCTTTTTCTACTTCTAATGCAGCATTAATAACAGATTTTGTTTGCATAACAGCAATTTCAGGATAAGTAACAGCAAGACGACAACCACGGTGTCCCATCATTGGATTAAATTCTTTTAGTGACTCTACTTTATTTTTTAAAGATTCAAAATCCATATCAAGGTCTTTAGCAAGAGCTTTAATTTCATCATCAGTATGAGGTAAGAATTCATGTAGTGGTGGATCTAGGAATCTAATAGTAACTTCATAACCATCCATCACTTTAAATAATTCTTTAAAGTCATCTTTTTGATAAGGTAATATGGCATCTAATGCTTCTTCACGTTTTTCTAGAGTTGGAGCGACTATCATTTTTCTAAAGTTAAAGATTCTCTCACTATCAAAGAACATATGCTCTGTACGACAAAGACCAATACCTTTAGCACCAAATTCTCTTGCTACTTTAGCATCCCTAGGATTATCAGCATTAGTTCTAACTTCTAAATCTGCTACTTCATCAGCCCAATTCATGAATATTTCAAAGTTTCCACTAATAGATGCAGGAACTGTTTTAATCTCTTCTCCATATACATTCCCTAAAGAACCATCTAAACTAATATAATCTCCTTCTTTAAAGACTTTACCATCTTTTGTAGTAAGAGTTTTCTTATTAATATCTACTACTACATCAGAACAACCTGATACACAACAAGTACCCATACCACGAGCGACAACTGCTGCATGTGATGTCATGCCACCTCTTACTGTTAAGATACCACGAGCGATATTCATACCTTCAATATCTTCTGGAGATGTTTCTTCACGAGCTAATATTATATCTTCTACTCCATTTTTATGAGCTTCCATAACATCTTCGGCACTAAAGTATAAATGTCCAGTTGCTGCCCCAGGTGAAGCTGCTAAACCTTTACCAATAACTTTTGCTTTGCTTAATGCTTCTTTATCAAAAGCAGGATGTAATAATTGTTCTAATTGTTTAGGCTCTACTCTTAAAAGAGCTTCCTCTTTAGTAATTTTACCTTCAGAAACAAGTTCTACAGCAATTCTAAGAGCAGCTTCAGCTGTTCTTTTACCACTTCTAGTTTGAAGCATGAATAGCTTACCGTTTTCGATAGTAAATTCCATATCTTGCATATCTTTATAATGATCTTCTAGAGTTTTACATATCTTAACAAATTCATCGTAACATTCTGGCATAACTTCTTTTAATGTATCAATAGATTCAGGTGTTCTAATACCTGCAACCACATCTTCACCTTGTGCATTAATTAGATACTCTCCATATAAAGCTTTCTCACCAGTAGCAGGATTTCTAGTGAAGGCAACACCTGTTCCACTAGTATTACCCATATTACCATAAACCATCTCTTGAACATTAACAGCAGTACCCCAGTCTCCTGGAATATCATTAAGACGTCTATAAGTAATCGCTCTATCATTATTCCAACTTCTAAATACAGCTTTTACCGCTTCAATTAATTGTACTTTAGCATCTTGTGGGAACTCAAGACCTGCATGTTTTTTATATTCACCTTTATATCTATCTACAACCTCTTTAAGGTCATCTTGAGTTAAATCAGTATCAAGTTCTACATTCTTTTCTTTCTTAATATCTTCAAATAAATATTCAAAAGAACTCTTTGGAAAACCCATAACTACATCGGCAAACATTTGAATAAACCTACGATAACAGTCATAAGCAAATCTCTTGTTATCTGTAAGTCTTGCCAGTGTCTCTACTACTTCATCATTCATGCCAAGATTAAGAATTGTATCCATCATTCCTGGCATCGAACTTCTTGCCCCACTTCTAACTGATACTAATAATGGATTTTTATCATCTCCCATTTTCTTACCAGTTAACTCTTCAAGATTAGCAAGTTCTTTAAAGATTTCTTCTTTAATATCATCACTAATCTCTTCATTATCATCATAATATTTTAAACAAGATTCAGTTGTTACTGTAAATCCACGAGGTACAGGTAGTCCAATTCTTGTCATCTCAGCAAGATTCGCTCCTTTTCCTCCTAACAACTCCCTCATATCCTTATTGCCTTCACTAAAGGCATAAACATATTTCATTTAATCACTATCCTTTCGCTATACTTAAAGTATATCAAAGTTAATTTATTTTTAAAAGAAAAAATTACCACTAAAAATACGACATATGATATACTACTTTAAAGGGAGTGAAATTATGTATCCATTTAAAATTTTAAATAAAACGAAATATTCTTTATATTTTCTTAATGCTTTCATAGAAAACATCTGTATCTATATCATGCCAATTATAATATCTATATGTTTAACTACGCCATTTACTTTAGATAAATTTAAAATATTAATTATTTTAACCATCACTCTTAAAACTTTAGAAATAATATTTAATTCTATTTGGAATATAAAAGCAGTATACTTTTTAGAAGAAACAAAAAAAGATTTACAACTTGCATATTTTAGAAGAATATGTGATATGAACGTTACAAAAATTAATAATACGCATACTGGCTTTTTAAAGAAACAAATAGATATAGTTAGCGATGAAACAGCAAATTTATTAAATGAGTTCATGACAACAATTAATGGTTTTGTTATTGCAATCTCTATATTTCTAATTCAAGTTTTCACCCAAAGCAAACTTGTATTTGTTATTTGTATAGTGTTTATAATATTTATAGTAATTTATAATATAATCATTACTAAATTTAATGTCCTAGCTCAAGAGGATTATAACAATAAAAATGCTAAATATAATGCTACTAATGTAGATTTTATAGAAAATGTTAAAGTAGTAAAAAATTATGATGGTTTGCATTTTGCAACTAAAAGAATTAATAAAGAATTTGACATAGTAAGAAATCCTTTAAAGAAAGTTAATATCTTTGGCTCTTTAAGGTTTGATGGAACAAGTGCTTTAATATTTATAATGTATGCTATTTTATTAATAAGTTTATTTGTTCAAATGCAAAATGGAGAAAATGTATTTAGTTATGTAGTTTTTTATACCACAATGTTTACTGGCCTCAATACAGAATTAAGAGGAGTTGGTTATCTTTTCTTACATCTTAATAAATTTAAGTCTGCTAATAATCAAATAGAAAAAGTTTTAACCAAAGAAGAAAAACAACCTAAGTTTAAAGACTTTAATAGCATTACTTTAAAAGATATAGAGTTTAAATATAATAAGAAAAGTAAAAACGTTATAAATATTCCTTACTTCTCAATAAATAAAAAAGATAAATTGAGTATAATGGGAGAATCTGGCCAAGGTAAATCTACTTTTCTTAATCTGTTCTGTAGATTTTATAAAATAGATAATAGTAAGTATCTAATTAATGGTAAAGAAAGTAATAAGGCTCCTGATATCGCTTACATATCTCAAGAAACAGACCTTTTTGATTTATCTATTAGAGATAATCTTTTATTAGGTAAAAACATTAGTGTTAAGAAATTAAATGAATATCTAGAAGATGCTGGACTTCTTTCTTGGATTAATAGTTTAGAACATGGTCTTGATACTATAGTTGGAGAAAAAGGTATAAGACTATCTACTGGTCAAAAACAAAGATTAAATATTATTAGAGGAATTCTCCTAGATAAAGAAATATATATTTTAGATGAACCTACTTCTAATCTAGATGTTCTATCAGAAGAAAAGATCTATGATATGATAAATAAGTATTTAAATGATAAAACTTTAATTATCGTAACTCATAGACCTAAATTAAGAGATATCTGTAATAAACATTATTACTTTAAAGATAAAGAAATGATTTTAGAAGATTAAAGACTCTAACATATTTTGTTAGAGTCTTTTCATGTATAATTGGATATATTATTTAGCAAGTAATTCACTAATTAAATTACTTATTTCTGTTGGATTATCTAAACTCATTCCTTCAATAAGTCTAGCTTCAGCATATAGTATTTTACTATATTTCTCTAGTGTCTCATAATCTTTATTTTCATATAAAGATTTTAATTTATCTGCAATAGGATGGTCTTCATTAATTTCCATAACAGTATTTGCTTTAACTCCAGTATCTGTTGGCATTGCATCCATTACTTTTTGCATTTCGACAGATACATCACCTTTACTAGTTAAACATACAGGATGATTTTTTAAACGATGCGTAAACTCTACTTCATTAACACCATTATTTAGAGCATCATGCATTTTAGTAAACATATCTTTATATTCTTCATTAACTTTCTTTAATTCTTCTTTTTCTTCATCACTTTCTAAATTAGCATCACTACTTGCCACATTAACAAAGTTTTTCTCCTTATAATTCATCATTACTTTAAAGACAAATTCATCTAAATAATCAGTTAAATATAAAATATCTATTCCCTTTTCTTTAGCAGCATCAACCTGTGGTAATAAATCTATTTTATCTATAGTCTCACCACAAGCATAATAAATTGTCTTATCATCATCACTCATTTTAGAAACATACTCATCAAGGGTAATCATCTTTTTCTCTTTAGATGAATAGAAAAGTAATAAATCTTGTAAAGTTTCTTTAGCCATACCATAAGACTCATAAATACCTACTTTAAGTTGCATTCCAAAGTCTTTAAAGAACTTCTCATAGTTCTCTCTATCGTTTTTAAGCATTTTCTCTAACTCTTTTTTAATCTTAGATTCAAGGCTTTTAGCGATAGATTTAATTTGATAATTATCTTGTAGAGTTTCTCTTGATATATTTAAAGATATATCTTCACTATCTACAACACCTTTAACAAAACTAAAGTAATCAGGTAAAAGATCAGAACATTTATCCATGATTAGAACACCTTTAGAATAAAGTTCAAGTCCCTTCTCATAGTCTTTAGAATAATAGTTGTATGGAGCATGACTCGGTATAAATAAAAGTGTCGTATATGAGCATCTTCCTTCTACTTCACTACGTATTACCTTTAAAGGAGCTTCATAGTCATAAAATTTATCTGTATAAAAAGAATTATAGTCTTCATCTTTAACTGCACTCTTTTGTTTCTTCCAGATAGGAACCATGCTATTTAAAGTTTTATCTTCAATCTTTTTTTCTTCTTTATCATCTTTCTTACTAATTGTTTCTACTTCCATCTTAATAGGATAAGAAATATAATCAGAATACTTCTTAACTAATCTTTCAAGAGCATAATCCTCTAAGTATTCATCATAATTATTATCTTCATTATTTTCTTTTAAATGAAGGATAACTTTAGTACCAGTTTTATCATAAGGAACTTCTTCAATAGAATAACCATCAGCACCTCTTGATATCCAACGATAAGCTTTATCACTATCATAAGCTTTACTAATAACTTCTACTTCATCACTTACCATGAAACTAGAATAAAAACCTACACCAAACTGACCAATAATAGCCATATTCTTATCATCAGACATTTTCTCTTTAAATAATTCTGAACCACTTTTAGCGATAGTACCTAAATTATTTTCTAGTTCAACATCATTCATACCAATACCATTATCAATAATTGTTAAAGTTCTATTATCTTTATCAGGAATAAGTCTAATCTCTAAATCTTTTTTCTTAACTTTAATATTTTTATTAGTAAGTGATTCATAATATAGTTTATCTATAGCATCACTTGCATTAGAGATTAACTCACGTAAAAATATCTCCTTATTAGTATAAATTGAATTAATCATTAAATCTAATAATTTTTTAGATTCAGCTTTAAATTGTTTTTTCTTCAAATTAATCACTCTTCTTTCTTACTTACAAGAAATAGAATAACACCTGTTTTAGCAGATGTCAATAGTGAGTGCTAATTTTTATTATAATAAATAGTCTATTATTAAAATTATACTCATTGAAGTAAAAATAAAACCAACTATAAACATAAAGAAATCAGTAATACGAAATTTTTTATTAGCTATACATAATTTAGGTTTTTTAGGATTTATATAAATTTCATACTCTTCTCCTATTACATAATTATTTAAAACTTTAGATCTTATATCTTGTAAAGATTGTTCTTCATAGTTTATACCTAAAAATTCATATTTATAAATAGGAAAGTTCAAGCTTTTCCCCGTTGCATTAGTATATTTATTAACTCCAATAAATGTAGCTTTAATTTTTTTATTACAAGAAACACATGAGTAAATTAAATAAGTAGCAATACCTAAAAAAGTATAACCAATTATAAAAATTAAAAGTGCTATTTCAAGATTTTCATCTCGACAAAAAATTCCAATTATTGAAACTGCAAACAATAAACATATACTAACCAATAAAGATTTAGATTCAATTTTATTATCTCTTATAAATGTAATAATCATTAATAAAATGGCAAATGCCATTAAAATAAATACTATTTTCATTATAATTTCTCCGTTTTATACTAGATCTTTATATTAAAGTTTAGCTTCCATCATAATTTTATATACAGATTTAATTTTCTCTTTTTTATCATGATTCATATCTATAAAGTTAATATGTAACTGATAACCACTATCAAAACTAAATAGAAGTTCTACTTTGCCTGGTTTAAAATTAATTGCACTACTTGATATAGATGAATAAGGAAAAATATGTATTTTTTTATAGTAGACAGCAAGAGTATCTCTATCAAATAGAATCATCTTTTTATCTGTAAAAACAACATAGTCTTTACTATTTTTATAACTGCCTATAATAGTTTCTTTACTACTTACATACTCTTTTGCATAATCAGGTAATTTATCAGTTGCAATTTCTTCTTTAAAATCAAAATATTTAGATAATTCTTTAAATTTAATATAAGCCATATTAACACCTCTGTTTTATTTTCATTACTTAAAATTTATCATCAGTAACAATATTCGTCAAGTATCTAGGCACTATTTGACAAAGAAAAAAGAAAATCAAATTAGACTTTCTTTTTAATTTAATTAAATTTGTGGTAATCCTCTTGGAGTAACTTCATAACCACCTTTGCTATAAACTACTTCATCTAGAGTAAAGCTCTTAGTAAATGAAGGCTGTACTACAGTAAAGATTGTTCTTACATATACTTTATTATCTGTATCTTTAGTAGCTTTAATTGCTTCATAAATATCAGTCCATCTAGCACCTACTTTTGTTCCACTCCAGTGAATAGAAGAATTTGCAGAAATTGTATAACTATTGAACAATCCATTTCCATATTTATTTCCATTACCATCATTTAAACCTTGATATTGATTATCATATTTATAGTTTGATTTTGTATAGTGAACACCATCAGTACTATATTCCATTTCAATTATATACTTTTGATTCTTAGAAGCTACGTTGAATGTTAAATCTTTATCAAATTTGATAGCAAATGCATTGAAGTTATTTATTGTATTATTAGCTTCATCAATTAGATTTGATCCAACTGCTTGTGCAGTTAAGTTTAGAAGATTAAGTTCAAAAGTAATAGTTTCAGTATTACCAGCCATATCAGTAGCAATTACTTCAAAAGTTCCTTCTCCTAACCAACTGATATTAAATCTTTTAGAAACACTTGCAGTAGTTCTAACTTTTTCAACATTGTTATATTTTACAACAACTTCAAAATCATTAGCATCTTTTACTGTAACATTTCCATCATCAGTAACTCCATTTACTAGTTTATCAACTGTAATAGTTGGAGCAGTTTTATCAATAGTAAAAGTTACTTCTTCTGATTTATGTCCATACCTATCCTCTGCATAAACAGTATAAGTACCTTCATCTTCAATGGTTAAAGTATCTTCTCTACCCATTCTTTCTCCATTAAGATATGTTTGTTGTAGCTCAATATCAGAAATATTTACAACTACATCATGATTATAATAACCATTTTCTCTAGCATCTTCTATTGTAATAACAGGAGCTGCATTATCAATTGTTAAATTCCAAACATCACTTTGGTTACCTGCTTTATCATAAGCTATTATTTTATAGTAACCTTCTTTAGTTAAAATGTGTCCGTTTTCTACTTCGTATGTTTCTCCACTTATTTTATCAGTTACTAATATTTTATCTAAATTATCTTCAATTACTTTAATAGTAACATCAGATTCCATAGTCTTTTGTGGATCTTCAAATTCAGGTGCTGTCTTATCAATAGTTACAGTTTTTGTTGTAATATTTCCTGCTCTATCTGTTGCAACTATTGTATATACCCCATCACTAACTAATTTCTTTGTGAAATACTTACCATCATGATCATATTCAGTTCCATTAATTGTTACTTTATATAAATTTTCATCACTGATATAAACTATCTCTGATTTATTATTATAAGAACCATCTTCAAAACCATTAATAGATGGAGCAGTTTTATCAATAGTAACATAAACAGTTGTACTTCTTCCAGAATAATCTGTTGCAGTTACTCTATATGTTCCTTCTTCAGTTAAAACATAACCATTATCTACTGTTTTAGTTGTTTTATCATTATAACTATATACTTCGATAGTTTTTACTTTTAAATCTTTTACATCAAGTTTAATATCTTCATTATATTGATGTCCATTCTTAACTGTAGTAAATACTGGAGCAGTTTTATCTACCGCCACATAAATAGATGTAGTATTTCCAGCTTTATCTGTTGCAGTTAATAAATAGATTGATTCTTTTGTTAAAGTTGAGTTGTTTTCAATTTCAACAACATTATAGTTATCTGCATATACTTTTGCAGTTATTTTATCTAGATTTGTATCATTTACTTCTACTGTTATATCATCTTGATAGAACATTCCATTCTTTAAACCAACAAATTCAGGTGCTGTCTTATCAATAGTTACAGTTTTTGTTGTAATATTTCCTGCTCTATCTGTTGCAACTATTGTATATACCCCATCACTAACTAATTTCTTTGTGAAATACTTACCATCATGATCATATTCAGTTCCATTAATTGTTACTTTATATAAATTTTCATCACTGATATAAACTATCTCTGATTTATTATTATAAGAACCATCTTCAAAACCATTAATAGATGGAGCAGTTTTATCAATAGTAACATAAACAGTTGTACTTCTTCCAGAATAATCTGTTGCAGTTACTCTATATGTTCCTTCTTCAGTTAAAACATAACCATTATCTACTGTTTTAGTTGTTTTATCATTATAACTATATACTTCGATAGTTTTTACTTTTAAATCTTTTACATCAAGTTTAATATCTTCATTATATTGATGTCCATTCTTAACTGTAGTAAATACTGGAGCAGTTTTATCTACCGCCACATAAATAGATGTAGTATTTCCAGCTTTATCTGTTGCAGTTAATAAATAGATTGATTCTTTTGTTAAAGTTGAGTTGTTTTCAATTTCAACAACATTATAGTTATCTGCATATACTTTTGCAGTTATTTTATCTAAGTTTTTATCACTTACTTCTACTGTTATATCATTTTGATAGAACATTCCATTCTTTAAACCAACAAATTCAGGTGCTGTTTTATCAATTGTAAATGTCAAAGTTGTCTCATTAAATGCTGCATCAACAACAGTTACAACATAAGTTCCCTCTTCAGTAAATGTATCAGTATACTCTACTTCTTCACCATTTAATGTTACTTTAGTAGTTACTTCATTATCATCACTTATTGTTAATGAAACATCATCTTTTGTGAAACTATTATTTTCAATACCACTAATAACCGGACCCTTGTTATCGTTTAGTATCTTATTAACAGTTTCTAAACGGTCTACTAAATCATCTTTAGCATTACCATTAATTAAATCGTTAACTAATTCTTCTATTTTTTCATTATCACGATAATCTATTGAATCTAGAATACCATCTCTATTAGTAGAATTAGCAACCATTTCTTCTAATCTTTCAATTAAAGCTGTAACATCAATAATATCTTGTACTGCTTCAAGACGTTTATTAAGTTCATCTTTTTGTGATTGATTAGTTAGTTTATCAACAAGGCTAGCTGCATAGTCAACATCACCTTGTACAAGAGAAGACTCTGCATTTTCAACTGCTTTTAGAGCATCAGCATAATAATCAGGTGTAACTGGAACTTCAGTATTTCCGTTACTATCATCACTAGGACCAGTTGTAAAACCTGTTCCATCATTGACATTAGAAATATTACCTTGAACATTTCCAAATGAACTTCCTTGATTATCTAAACCATTAGTTAATAGTGTATCAGATTCAGTATCTTCATTTAAAACTTCTTCGTCATCACTATCTTTATCAGAACCAAGTCTATCTCTTTCTTCTACATCTCCTTCCTCTAAATTTTCTTGATTATCAGGATTTGCGAATACAAATGAACCAAGTCCAATAATCAAGAATAATACTATGATTAAAAGTCCTATTTTCTTTTTATCCATAATATCCTCTCCTTGTACCTATATTTTAGCATTAAATTAACAAAATGCAACTAATTTTTACATTTTCCGACAAAAAAAGCTCTAAATTTTAAAAATTCAAAGCTTAAAATACTCTAAATTTAGTAATTGGCCAAAATCTTACAGATATTTCTCCAATTATATCCTCTTTTTTTACTAATCCTATCTTTCTACTATCAAGTGAATTATCTCTATTATCTCCAAGTACAAAATACATATTTTCAGGCACTTCATTATAACCTAAATCTTGCAAATCAAAATCAGGTGTATCTATGTCTTTTAAATAATCCTCTTCATAATATCTACCGTTTATATAAACTTTATTATCTATAATAGAAACATGATCACCAGGTAAACCAATAACTCTTTTTATCAAATATTTTGTATCTTCATAAGTAAAAGAAATTATATCTCCTCTTTTTACATCAGTAAATCTATACTTTGCCTTATTTAAAATTAAAACATCTTGATTTTTTAAAGTTGGATCCATAGAATCTCCTACTACTTGTGTAACTGAAACAACATAAACCATCAAAAATATTAAAATAAATACTATTAGAATAAATTTTATTGAATCTTTTAAGAATTCTTTTATAGTTAACCAATCCATATTCATTACCCTTTTCTGTCTGTCATAACAGATAAAATATAGCATAGATTATCTGGAAAAGCAATCTTATTTCTGTCCAACAGTAAAAAAGAGTAAATTTTTTTCGCAATAAATTTGATATAATTACTACATAATAAAAAGGTGGTATGTAGTAATG
>CALVVB010000003.1 GCA_944363735.1 uncultured Bacilli bacterium
ACTATATAAAATATATGTTCGTCAATACATAAATTCGATTTTTATTTAAAAAACGCACTTTCCTTATAGATAAAAAAAGATAGGCTTTTATGCCTATCGAATAAGTTATATTACTTATTTATTAGTATAACTTCCACTAACTTGATTTAATCCATTTTGTACTAAACGTCTAGTGATTTCACCACCAACTGAACCGTTAGCACGACTAGTAGCATCTGGTCCTAAATTAACACCAAATTCATTAGCTATTTCATATTTCATTTTATCAATAGCTTGTTTAGCACCAGGAACTCTCATTTTCATAGAACCAGTGTTCATATTGTTGTTCATTTGTTTCACCTCCTACACTAGTAGAATGTGAATTTTTTTAAATTTCATACATTTTTTTTACTGGTAATTTTTACCTAAAGAATATTTTCATAATTTTTTTCTTCTTTATAGATAAAAGTATTATCTATAGTTTCTTTTAAAATCTCCTCAAACTCGACTTTTTCTTCTTCTTTTAGCGTCTCTTCTAGTGTTGGATTAATTATAGGATGCTTTGGTACAAAGACTGTACAACAATCTTCATAAGGTAAGATACTAGTATTATATGTATCTATTTTTTTAGCAAGATCTATTATTTCTAATTTATCTAGACATGCTACTGGTCTAACTACTGGTATATTAGTAACATTATTTATTACATACATACTATTTAATGTTTGACTTGCTACTTGTCCAATAGATTCCCCATTTATTATTACTTTAGCATTATATTTTTTACATAAAGCATCCATTATTCTATACATCATTCTTCTCATAATAGTAATAACATAATTAGGAGAAACACTTTTATAAATTTCTTCTTGTATTTTAGTAAATGGTACTATATATAGATTTATATCATTAGTATAAACTTTTAATTTATTTACTAAAGTTATTACTTTTTCTCTTGCTTCTAAACTAGTATGAGGTATCGCTTCAAAGTATACTGCATCTACTTTAATTCCTCGCTTCATAGCAAGAAATCCTGCAACTGGAGAATCTATACCTCCACTTAACATTAATAATCCTTTACCTTGGATTCCACTAGGATATCCTCCTAATCCATTAAATGCATTATAATAAATATACGTATTCTTTTCTCTTATTTCTACATGAATAATAACATCTGGATTATTAACATCTACTTTAATATTATCCTTATTTTTTAAAACTATACCTCCAAATATTCTTGATAATTCCATACTTGTTTTAGGAAAAGATTTATCACTTCTTTTAGTTTCTACCTTAAAAGTTTTAAAACTTTCAAGTTTTATTGTTTTAATCAATTCATACTTAATAGAATCCATATCACTATTAGTAACATAAGCAATATGATAAGAATGTATACCAAATATTTGATGAATTTTATTTATAATAGATTCTTCATCTTTTAAATTATAATGAATATACATTCTAGACAAATCTCTTTCTATTAAAATATTATAATCTTTTAATTTATTCTCAATATTTTTTGTTAAAGTTTTGACAAAAAAATTACGATTACCTTTTTTAGTAGTCAATTCTCCATATTTAATTAATATTACTTTTTCCATAAACTTTTCCTTTCTACATATTCATTACGAATTTCTATATATTTTACACATTTTTTGTAATGACTTTTGTTCAATATTTTAAATCAAATTATTTTAGCAATTCAATATTTTTTTCTTCTTAAAATTATAGAGAATCCTTTACCAAATTATCTTTTAATATTTTTATAAATTCTTTAGCCTCTTCCATGGTACTATCCTTAGATAAAGAGAGTCTTAAAGATGTTTTACTTATCTCTTTATCATTTGTTAACAGATAAATACTTTGAGAATAATCTTCTTTAGAAGAACATGCTGTTTTAGTAGACAAATATATATCATTAGCTTCTAATTTATGTATCATAGTCTCTGGTTTTATTCCTTTAATACTAAAATTCAAGATATAAGGAGAGGAATCTACTTTAGAGTTTATAGTAATACCTAATTTATTTAATTCATCCCTTAAATAATTATTAATCTTTCTTATCTTTAAATAAGCCTCATCTTTTTTCTCTAATGCTAGGCGTAAAGCTTTAGCAAATGATACTATTAATGGTAGAGGAGGAGTTCCTGCTCTATAGATTGTTTGACTATCTCCTCCATCTATTAGAGGTAATAAATTAGTTTTTTCTTTTTTCATTAAGATAGCTACTCCTTTAAGTCCATTAAATTTATGAGCAGATGCAGAAAATAAATCTACATAAGAAAGATCAATATTCAATTTAGTTAAGCTCTGGGTTCCATCAACATGAAATATTGCCTTGCTATTTTCTTTGATAATTTTTCCGATAACATCTATATCTTGTATTATTCCAAGTTCACTATTAACATGATGAATAGAAACAAGTACTGGATCTAATTTTAGTTTTTCTTTTAAATCGTTAATATCTATATGATAATTAGAATCTAATTTTAAATTAATAACTTCTATATCTTTTAAGTTATTTAGTGTATTAGTAATAGAAGGATGCTCCAAAATTGTAGTTAATATTATTCTTTTTCTATTAGGATAAGCATCTAATACTCCTTTAATTGCTAAATTATTAGATTCACTACTACTACTTGTAAATATTATTTCATCTTCTAATACATTAAGAAAATCTGCAACTTGTTTGGTAGCAGCATTCATTAGTTTTTTACTTTCAAAACCTAATTTATGAATTGAGTTAGTATTACCAATGTAATCTTTAGAAACAGTAACAAAAGTTTTTAGAACTTCATCATTTACACTAGTAGTAGCAGCATTATCAAAATAAATCATTTAACATCACCTTTTTATTAATTAAAACATATTTTTTAGATTAAAAATACGAAGAGACGACAGTAAAACTATCAATTATTCAATATTCTTATTATTTATTAGGTTTTCAGCCATTTATTTTCTTTTAATCCTACTAATAGTAGTATTTCAAAATTGTTTTGCATATCCTCTCCAGATAAGTTATTATACTACTATCTTTTGATTCAAAAAGCAAGATATTAAATTATTTGCTAGTCTTATTTACTCTGCAAAAACATTTTCAATTATCAAAGTTTTATCATTATAATCAGTAACGATTCCAATCAAACTAACAGGGGCATTTTTGTTAAGATCTTTAATATTTTTTGATAAAAGTTTAGCTTCTACAGTTAAATTATATTTACCTTCTTCTTCATCAGTAAATTTGATAGTAATAGTATTATTTTTTATATTTTTTGTATCAATAGTTCCTGTTAATCTTATAAATTCACCTAAATGATTATTATTGTCATTTATAATGGAATAAGCTAGATCTCTTATAGTAAAGGTTTCAGGAGTAGTATTATACTTTATACCCCAAGAGCCTATAACAGTATCACGTCTACCTACTTTTTGATTATATTTAATAACTTTATAACCAAGACCATAATACTCTTTTGTTCCTCCATCATTATAGACTTTTGTTCTAATAGCAAGAAAAGGTCCAACTCCTGCTTTAGATACTAATAAAATATCTGTAGTTACTAAGACTCCTATTACTATTATTACTATCATAATAATAGTAGATATTTTCTTTATTTTTTTCTCTTCTTCTACTGATATTCCTTCTAATTTTTCTTCTGTTTGCATTATAACACCCCTAACTATTTATCTTTTCTAAAAACTCCTCTTCTGTCCATATTGGTATATTCAATTCTTTCGCTTTATCATATTTACTACCAGGATTATCTCCTACAATAACAGCATAGGTTTTCTTGGATACAGAGCCTACTGTTTTCCCTCCAGCATTTTCTATTAAAGCTTTCGCTTCATCTCTTGTTAATTTAGTAAGGGTTCCTGTTAAGACAAAGCTTTTATCAATAAAGTCTTCTTTAATATTTAACTCTTCACCAATGTATTCCATATTAAGACCTAGTTCTTTTAATTCTTCTATTATCTTTAGATTATTTTCATCACTAAAGTAGTCTACTATATTTTTAGAAATAATAGGTCCAATATCTGGAATCTCTACTAATTCATCATAGGTAGCCTCACTTAAATTATCCATGTTTTTATAGGTTCTAGCAAGTATCTTAGCTTTTTCTTTACCTACATTTTTAATACCTAAACCAAATATTAGTAGTTCTAGGGAATTAGATTTACTATTTTCAATAGCATTTAATAGATTAGTAACGGATTTTTCACCATAACCTTCTAGTTTTGTTAAGTCATCTTTTTTAGATGATAATCTATAAATATCAGGAATAGTACTTATGAACTTAAAGTTATATAAGTCTTCCATTAATCTATCTCCTAAGCCATCTATATTCATAGCAGGACGAGAAACAAAATGAATAAAACTTTCTATATGTCTAGCAGGACAATTTAAATTAGGACAGAAATAATCTACCTGATCTTCTATTTTTATTAACTTTGTATTACATATAGGGCAGTTAGTAATCATTTTAAAAGGTATTTCTTCACCTGTTCTTCTATCAAACTTTGCTTCTACCACTTCAGGAATTACATCTCCCGCTTTTCTAATAGAAACAGTATCGTGAATCATTAACCCTTTACTTATAACATAATCTTCATTATGTAGAGTCGCTCTACTTATAGTTGATCCCATTAATTGAACAGGATCTAGGATAGCATTAGGAGTTATTTTACCAGTTCTACCTACCGTAAAAAGTATATCATTTAGTTTAGTTAATACTTCTTCGGCAGGAAATTTATAGGCAATAGCCCACCTTGGAGTTCTTGCAGTATATCCTAATTTCTGTTGATCTTTAATAGAATCTACTTTTATAACAACACCATCTATATCATATGGCAAATCTTTTCTAATCTCACCCTTTTCATGAATATAAGCCATTACTTCATCAATATCTTTAACCACTCTATTATTAGAGTTAGTTTTAAATCCTAAACTCTTTAAAAACTCCAACGATTCATGATGAGTTTTAATGCCAAAGTCTTCTGGATTAGGCAAATGATATAAAAAGGCATCTAAATTACGTTTAGCGGCAACTTTAGAGTCTAGCTGTCGAATTGAACCTGCAGCAGCATTACGAGGGTTTTGAAGAATTTTTTCACCATTTTTAACACGTTCTTTATTAATCTTTTCTAATGTTTCTTTACTCATATAAATTTCTCCTCTTACTTCAATATCAAGAGGTTGTTTTAATTTTAAAGGAATACTTTTTATTGTTTTAACATTATGAGTAATATCTTCACCAACAACACCATTACCTCGAGTCGCTCCTCTTATTAATATACCATTCTCATAATGTAAAGAAACAGAAAGTCCATCTATTTTAAGTTCGCATACATAATTAGAATGAACACCAGTATTTTCAATTCTTTGTAGAAATTCTATTATTTCTTCCTCATTAAAAACATCTCCCAAAGATAACATAGGAATAGTATGTTCGATTTTTTTAAACTCATCTATTACTTCCCCACCTACTTTTTTAGTAGGTGAAGTATCAAGTACCCATTCTGGGTGTAATTTTTCAATAGTCTCAAGCTCTCTATAGTAAGCATCATACTCTTGATCTGTTATTTTAGGATCATCTAAAACATAATAATTATAAGAAGCCTCATCTAATACTTTTATTAGATAGTTCATTCTCTCAAGTGTAATATTGTTTTCCACAGTACCTTCCTTCTTTCTACAAGCTTATCCACAACTTCTGCGGATAAATCCCTTTATCAGTTAATTCTTCTAAAGCTTTAACTACTAAATTCTTATCTTCTTTATAAGTTACTCCATACCAATTTGCATTTGTCTCAATAACATCCACTATAATTTTTTTCTCTTCTAATAATTTATTTAAAACAATAGGTATTAAAAACTCACATGAATCTATATTGCCTTTATTAGATTCTAAAAAGATAGGTAATTTTTCTTCTAGTATCTTAAATAAATTTGGTGTAAATAGTAACATGTTCATTGACGCTATTGTATCTTTTGTAACTTCAAAAGAAGAACTACCATAAAGAGGAGATACTTTTACTTTATCACCATCTAATTCTGTACTACTTTCAATTATAGTAATTAATTCATTATTATTATTCACTTTACAGACCCCACGTTTAGCAGCTCCATTTTCAGTCAAAGTATTACCAAGACGATAAGCAATCAAACCATAATGATTATCTTTAATGGTAGATAAATAATCTGACGCTTTCAGATAAGCATCTCTTCCATAAAAGTCATCTGAATTAATAATAGCGAATGGTTCATTTATTTTATCTTTAGCACAAAGTATTGCATGGGCCGTACCAAGAGGCTTCTTTCTTCCCTTTAATAGTTCTTGATAATCTTTAGGTATATTATCATTATTTTGAAAAACATACTCTACTTTTACATGAGGCTCTACCCTTTTACCAATAGTTTCTTTAAAAATAGCATAGTTTTCTTCTTTTATGATAAATACTACTTTATTAAAACCTGCCTTAATAGCATCATAAATAGAATAATCTATGATAAACTCTCCATTAGGACCAACTGGCTCTATTTGCTTAAGACCTCCAAATCTACTACCCATACCGGCAGCCATGATTAGTAATGTTTTATCTTTCATATATCCTCCTTATACTTTAGTTAAACTCTTATGATTCTTCATAAGTTTCTTAATTCCATATGGATGTTTAAAAGCAACTGATACTAAAGAATTTGTAACTTCTAACACTTTACCTGCTCCAAAGTGTTCATGAACAACATAATCTCCAACTTGATAGTCGACATCTTCATCTCTAATAACATCTTCTTTATCAATATGTTTAACCTCTTCTGTCTTTCTTATATTACTATCAATTAGACTATCATCTATTTCACTTATAAATCTACTTGGAGGATTAATACTATCTTCTCCAAATAATACTCTTCGTCTAGCATTTAAAAGATATAGTTTTTCTTTCGCTCTAGTTATGGCAACATAACAAAGTCTTCTCTCTTCTTCTGTTTCACTAGTACTCATCAAACAATTACGATGAGGAAATATTCCTTCTTCTAGTCCTAAAACAAAGACAATATCATATTCTAATCCTTTAACAGAGTGAATTGTCATGAGACTTACTTTATGACGAGAATCTTTATACTCATCTTTGTCATTAACAAGACTTACTTCATATAAGAAGTCTTCTAGGGATACAAGTCCCAGTCTCTCTTCAAAAGCCCTAGTAATAGATTTAAACTCTTCAAGGTTTTCTAATCTTACTTCACTTTCAATACTCTTTTCACTCTCTAGTTCAGCTTTCATACCAGTAGAATCTAGTACTTTATCAATTAACTCTGTTAAGGTGATAGACTCTGCTACCTTCTGTAAAGAGATAATCAAATCTTTAAACTTCTCTTCTTTACCATCATCTATCGCTTCAAATAAACTTATTCCTTCTTTATCCGCTTTTTCTGTTAAGTGTTCTATTGTCTTTAATCCTATACCCCTTTTGGGAGTATTAATAACTCTTAAGAAACTTACATCATCTTTATGATTAAAAATTAGTTTTAAGTAAGCAAGTAAGTCTTTAATCTCTTTTCTTTGATAGAAACTAAACCCCCCAACAATACGATAAGGAATATTTTGTTTTAACAGCTCTTCTTCAATAACTCGAGATTGGGCATTAGTTCTATACAGTATTGCTATATCACTAGCATCTATTCCATTATTAAGAAGTTTTTTTATTTCCATAGCAGTATAATGACTCTCATCTTTTTCATCATAAGCTCTATAATATGTTATCTTATCTCCATCACCTTTAGTAGACCAAAGATTCTTATCTTTTCTTTTTTCGTTATTTTTAATAACACAGTTAGCAGCATCTAATATTGTCTTGGTAGATCGATAATTTTGTTCAAGCTTAATACTTAAAGCATTAGGATAATCTTTTTCAAAGTTTAAAATATTTTTATAATTAGCACCTCTAAAACCATATATAGCCTGATCAGCATCTCCAACAACACAAATATTTTTATATTTAGCACTTATCATTTTTGATAATATATATTGAGCTTCATTAGTATCTTGATACTCATCTATTAATATATATTTATACCGTTCTTGATATTTCTGCAAGACATCAGGATACTTTCTAAAAAGAGTTATAGGTAGAAGTAATAAATCATCAAAGTCCATAGCATTATTATTTTTTAACTTATCTTCATATTTATAATAAACTTCACTTACAACATTTTCATAATCACCTGCAATATATTTCTCATAATCTTTAGGAGATAAAAGCTCATTTTTACAATTGCTTATTTTATTTCTAATCGCTTTAGGATTATAAATTTTAGGATCATAATTCAAACTCTTTAATATCTTTTTTACTATAGTTAAAGAATCATCACTATCCATAATAACAAAGTTATTACTATAACCTAATTTATCATAATTTTCTCTTAGTATTTTAAGACCAAAGGAATGGAAAGTTGATATTTGAATATCTCTTGCAACACTTCCTACCATTCTATCAACACGTTCTCTCATCTCTAAAGCCGCTTTGTTAGTAAAGGTAATAGCAAGTATCTCATAAGGAGATATACCAAACTCTTCTATCAAATAAGCTATTTTCGTAGTTAAAACTTTAGTCTTTCCAGATCCAGCTCCTGCTAATATTAAAAGAGGCCCTTCATTGCATAATACAGCCTTTTTTTGTTCTTTATTTAAATTATCTATATCTATATTACTCATATTATTACCTACTTCCTAATTAATTATATCATTAGGAAAAAGAAAAAGAAACCTTCTTTAGATTTCTTTATTATCAGCATCAAGAACATACAGAAAATAATTTATATTACGATAAAAATTATCAATAGCAAGTGGATCTATTATAAAATATAATTTAGCATCTAATAAATCTTTTAACATATCCATTATTAATAATCTTATTCTCCTAATAACTGCAATACTTCTTTCATTTAAATTCTGTTGATTTTCAGGAGATAAAGGCAATGTATTATAATCTTCTAACAATTCTGGATATATTTCATTCAAGATATTGTTTAATACCTCTATATATGATGTTTCATCAGGATCTATTACCCCTCTTAAGAAAGATGTTATTTCATAAGCTGTAATATTGTAACCATATTCTGTATCTAAAGCAATTATTGGATCTTTTCTTATCATTTCTTTTAATCTATTTAATTCTCCTATATACAGTTCAATTGTTATAATCATAAAATTATACATAGTAGGATAAGAATATGAAAATAAATTATTAGAAGTCATCTCACTTCTTATTTCTCGTGCTAATTCTATAAAACTATTAGCAATAGATAAAGCCCTTGCATTAATAGAAGCCATTGATTCTATCAGTTCGTCATTAACTTCAAACTCATCAGTTGGATTTAAATTAAGTTGCTTTTCTGTTATATCTGTTCCAAGATTTAAATTAAAAAGCTTTTCTGTTAATCTTTCTATAGGAAGAGTATACTCTGTATAAAAAATTTGATAGTTCAATCCTTTAGATGGTACTTTTCCATTAGTAAGAGTTATTATTTCTCTACCTAAATCTTGACTTCTCCTAGCAAGTGATTCAGCTCTTTCTTTATAAGAATTATTTCCATAAAAAGAAAGTTCAATATTAATACAAAAATCTCTTAATGTTCTTAAATAATATAGATTTGCATCTATTGATTCTTTATAGAATTCTTCTTCTGTTAACATTTTATCACCAATAAATTATATGCATAAAAAAAGAGATTTTTAACTAATCTCTTATACTTTGATATAGTTTATTTAATTCTGTTAAAGGGTTATCTTCAGTTTTTGACGCATGTTTTTCTTTTTCTTCTTTTAATATTTTTAGCATAAGCTTATACTCATCTAAAGTAAACTCTTGTCCTAATAGATTTATCGAAGATTGATCTGCTTTCTTTTCTTCTTTAAGCTCTTCTACAACAACTTCTTTTTTAGGTTCTTTATAAGCTTCTTTAATATCAAAATTATTAATAATACTATAGTTTGTAAAAGATTCAACTTTAACCAAATTATGTTTATATTGATATTTTCTTATTAAGTGGTAAACTCCTAAAGATATTATCCAGAAAACAAAGATAAACATACTTAATTCTAAAAGACTTCTAACAGCATTACTACTATACAATTCTGTAACATTAAAGACATCTAGATTAAGACTACTAACTTGTGAAATTGCTAATATAAATAGATACATGATAATTGCAAAAGCAGTAGAGTTTATAACTTTTAATTTAAAGTCCACTTTATTATCAAATATTGTTTTAAATAAAACTATATTAGTTATAATTAACATAATTATATAGATAACAATATTTGGAAAATAATAAGTTATAAACACTTCATTAATAGCATAATCTATCAAAGTCATAAAACTACTACCATATTGGAAAGCTATAAAGATAAAACCTGCCAAATATAATAGAATATAAGTTCTTTTACTTTGTTTTTTATTTGAACCATTAGTAGTAATAAATATTATAGTTAATATCACTATTACTGCTAGTATCATTAAATATAAGTTTTTAGATATAATTAAATCAAAAACTGTTTGTAATTTTGTTATTAATGATAATGGACTCATCAATAACACCCCCCTTTTATTTATTGAACACTATATAGTTCTGCTATATAAATAGTTTGTGTAGAACTATCATCTTTCGTACATGTAATTAATGTAAGCGTTGTCTTATCATAATTTCTTTTTATTGAGACAGTACCTGTATTTGCTTCTTTATATATATTTGTAATTTTATATTTATAGTTAACTCCAGCATAGGTAACTATAGCTTCATATCCAACTTCTAATTTATACAAGTCTTTAAAGAAAGCTTTCCAACCAGTACCAGAGTGTCCTGCTATTATTAAATTACTATTAGTAACATCAGGCATCTTACTACCTTTTATTACTTCAATATTTGCTTCTACTGTATTGAGATTAGAAGCAATATTGTAAAAACCCCTTCTAAACTTTATTTTTGGTATTTCTAAATACCCAATATAACTTTCAATATCTTGATAATTATATGAGTTATTTTCTTCATCATCAGTAACAACTTCTGTTGTATTAACACTATATATCTCTGTTTCATTCTTATTATATATCTGTTCATTCATATAATCATAAGCTTTCATTCTTTTATCACTGATGAAATTATAAAGAAGAAAGAATCCTCCAAGAGTTATTACAAAAGCACTAATTAGAGCAACTGTATTAGGAGAGATTCTTTTCTTTTTATTTAACTTTTTGTTTTTTACCATTGTAGTATACGAATCCTACTCCGGATATCAAAAGTACTGATCCAAATAAAGTACTTATTAGGGATTTATTACTTCCAGTAAATGGAACTTCTACTATTTCATTATTTTCAAAAATAACTAAAGCAGTTGGTGTTTCATCACTAATTATGAAACTATAAATTTCATCACTCTTTTTATAACCTTCTGGAGCCTTTAACTCTTCTACTGTATATTCTCCATCTTTTAGTCCTGTAATAGTATGAGGTTCAGTAGTAGTTACAAATTCTTCTATTACATTTCCATTACTATCTTTTACCACTAATGTCGCTCCTGCTAATGGATTACCAGTAGCAGCATCTACTTTTAAAATATTAACTAATTTATCAATAGCAGTATTTTCGATAGTTAATGTTACATCACGGTTCTCCTTATCAATTACAAACTCGAATATTTCATCTGTTTTCTTGTAACCTGCTGGAGCCTTTATTTCTTCTACTGTATATTTTCCATCTTTAAGATTACTTAATTTATGTGGTTCAGTTGTTGTAACAAACTCTTCTATTACTTTACCACTACTATCTTTTACTACGAATGTTGCCCCTGCTACTGGTTGTTTAGTAACTGAATCTATTTTTATAATAGTCGCATTTTTCTCTATTTCCCTATTTCTAAATCTTATAGAAATATTTCTATTTGTATCAGTAATTGTAAA
Source organism: uncultured Bacilli bacterium (assembly GCA_944363735.1). GTDB lineage: Bacteria > Bacillota_I > Bacilli_A > RF39 > UBA660 > Onthousia. Next base: position 11,938 of record CALVVB010000003.1, read on the forward strand.
TTCTACAACTCTATCATTTAAAATATAACCATCAGGTGCTTTTGTTTCTTGTAATGTATAAGTACCATTAGGTAAATTTTTAATTACATGTGATGATGTAGTTGAAGTCCAAGTTGCAACTGTATTACCTTTACTATCTTTAACTACAAATGTCGCTCCTGCTAAAGGCTGCTCTGTTTCATCATCTATTTTAGTAATAGTAACTTTACTAGTTTCAAGTATTAAATTCGTCTCATCAGTTACAGCTGATGTATCTGGATACAATAAAGAACCAAAAACACTTTGTTTAGTAGGATCACTAGATTTATACATATATGCTTTATTAATTGATCCTGTCGCTGTCGCTTTTATTTTTATATTAAGACTACCTATATCTACAGATGATGCTGGAACTCTAACTTTAAAGCTTTCAGAAGGTGCAAATGAAGTTTGCACAACCCCTGTTGTAGCATTTACTACTGTTGTTCCAGATGGTGCATTTTCTAATGATATTGTATAATTACCTGTTGTATATAATGTTTTTGCACTAATAACATTTGATTCATAATAGCTTTTATCACTAGATAAATTTAGTGTATTATCATTATTTATAAGTTTAATTGCAGGTGTCGCATAAGATGTAATTTGTTCAGCACCATTTACTAAATTAATAATATATTGCCTTAAATTATATGGATCAGAACCTGTTGTTTTAAAACTATCTGGTAAGTTATGTCCTCCCATGTGTAAATCCATATACCACCATAAAGCAGCTTGAGTAATATAATAATCCTTATCAGAATCTCCTGTTATACTTGTTCTAGGATAACCATTTGATAAAATATATGCAATAGCTGCTGGAGCTTCTCCTTCAAATGTCATAGTTACTCCATAAGGAATACCAAGATTCATATCACGACAGTAAACATATCCACCAAGACTGCTAGTTAATTTAGCATAATGGATATTATCAATATATCCAGTTAATATTTTTTCACTATTTGCTGTAAAACTAGTTGGTGCAGTAGTTTCAGCATTAGTACCAATAATAGTAAAAATTCCTAATGTTGCAACTAAAACTGCCAAAACTATAAATTTTAATTTATGTACTTTTAATCTTTTCATTTTAATACCCCCAATTTGATTTGTGCCTATATTATACCACTTTTTATAAAAAAAAGCAAGTAATTTTAGTTACTATTTATAAATGGAGCTGATTACTGTTTATCAGATGAGAAAATTAAATTAACCACTAATACATGAAAAAAGCAGACATACTTAAAAAAATAATTTATGAAGTAATGAAAATATAGAATATATTTAATTACAAATTATTTTTATTTAACTTCTAACTCTATAGGGCAGTGATCACTTCCAAACACATCATTGTCTATTTTCATATCATTTACACTATCTATAAATCTATTTGATACTAGAAAATAGTCAATTCTCCAGCCAATGTTCTTCTCTCTTGCTCTACCCATATAACTCCACCAGGTATAAGCATCTGCTTTATCTTTATATAGATAACGGTAAACATCAATAAAGCCACCATCTAATAGTCTTGTAAAAGCATCACGTTCTTCAATAGTAAAACCTGCATTACCAACATTACCTTTAGGATTAGCAAGATCTATTTCATTATGAGCAACATTAAAATCACCACAAATAATAACCGGTTTCTTCTTATCAAGACTCTGTAAATATTTAAGAAAATCTTTTTCCCAAGTCATTCGATAATCAAGTCTTGACAAGTCTCTCTTGACATTAGGAACATAGACACAAACTAAGAAAAAGTTATCATATTCTAAAGTTATAACTCTACCTTCATGGTCATGTATATCAACATCTATGCCATATGCCACATCAAGAGGTTTAACTCTAGAATAAACTGCTACTCCAGAATAACCTTTTTTATCGGCTGTATTTAAGTAAAAGTTATAACCATCCGGTCTAAAAGGAATCTCACTTTCTATTGCTTTTACTTCTTGTAGACAGTAAACATCAGCATTACTTTCTTTAAAGAAGCCTTCAAAACCTTTCTTTAAACATGCTCTAAAACCTGCCACATTAAAAGATACTATCTTCATACCCCACCTACTTACTATTCATCGCTTGTAAAGCTGTAATTGCCACAACACCTACTATATCATTAGCATTACATCCACGTGACAAATCATTAACAGGTTTAGCAAGTCCTTGGGTAACAGGGCCATACGCTTTCGCTTTAGCAAGTCGTTCTGTAATCTTATAACCAATATTTCCTGCATCTAAGTCTGGGAATATCAATACATTAGTTTTACCAGCTACACTACTATTAGGAGCCTTACTCTTAGCAACCTCTGGAACAACAGCAGCATCAAATTGTAATTCTCCATCTAAATTAATATCAGGGTATTCTTTCTTAGCCATCTCTACTGCTTTAATAACTTTATCAACATCACTACATTTAGAAGATCCAAAAGTAGAGTGAGAAAGGAAAGCTACATTAGGTTCTTCTTCTACTAATAATCTAAATGTATTAGCGCTCTCTTTTCCTATCTCAACTAACTCTTCACTACTAGGATTTTGAATCATCCCACAATCAGAATAAACAAATACCCCATTAGAACCATATTCACAATTAGGAACAACCATTAAAAAGAAAGCAGAAGCAACTTTTGTATCTTTACTAGTCTTAATTATCTGTAAAGCAGGTCTTAAAGTATCAGCACTACTATGACACGCTCCAGACACAACACCATCAGCATATCCATCTTTAACTAACATATTAGCAAAATAAACATAATCATTTAAAATAGTATTTCTTGCTTCATCTAAACTAATACCTTTATGTTTTCTAAGTTCATAATAATCATTAATTAACTTTTCACTATCACTAAAAGTCTCTGGATTAATAATAGTAACCCCATTAATATCAATATTATTATCTTTAGCAAGACTTTCTATTTCACTTTCCTTACCTACCAAAATAATATCAGCGAAAGCTTCTTTTTTAATAGTAGAAGCAGCCTCTAACACTCTAACATCATTAGATTCAGGTAAAACAATTTTCTTAAAATTATCTTTAACTCTTTCTTTTATTTTATCAATAAATTCCATCAAATCATCTCCATTAACATTTTATCAAAGCAAAAGATTTAAGTCTATATCAAATACAATTTTATTACAAAAGAAAAATAAAGAGCCCTCCGTTTCCCATGGCTCCATTGCAAAAATGATTTAACATTTATTCTATATAATCTATATATCATAATTATCTACGATGTTTATGTTGTTCCTCTTGTAAGGAATCATTATTTTGAATCATCATAGCATCATAAAAAGCTTTATTTACTGCTTCAACTTGTTCCATAGTTGCATATTCCTTACCATCCTTAGCCTTATAACTAATTCCCTTACCATAATCAGTCCTTGCATCAACTTTAGGTTCAAGTCCTTTTCCATAATCTGTTAAATTATCAATAATATAATCGTTACTTGTTTTTATTTTGTTATCCATACGTATGCATTCCTCCTTTTGCTATTAAAATATCATACTATTATCTAAAAATAAATTATACTTTCTTTTTCTATAATAAATAACAGTTCCTACAAACAAAACTAAGCCAATACAAGATATAACTAATCCTTCTTTAAATAAAGGAGAGACATAAACAATTCTAATATCATGATTACCTTCTTTTATTTTAAAACCAATAAAACTCTTATTAACAACTTCATAAGGAGTCTTTTCACCATCTACATATATTTCAAATCCTTCGTCATAAGGAATAGATAGTTTAAAGTAGCCATCTTCTTTTACATTAATGCTCCCCTCTATAACATCTCCCTTAGTCTTATCTCTATCAATAACAAAAGGAGATATTTCATCATTAATAGACACTAAATCGTTATAATTATAGATAGCAAAAGAAGGATCAGATAACTTAAATTTACCTTCACTAAAAGTAATCTCTAAATTTTCATTACCACTCAAAGAATATTCAAAATCATAATTATTATTATGATACTTCCAACTTCTACAAGTAAGTTTATTACTAACTCCATTAATGGTAATATAAGAATCATCTTCACTACATTTATTATCATAAAGCATCTTAAATCTTAAAAGTAAAATATCACTCTCACTAACATTTTTTAATTTAATAACTAACTTATTATCTTTAGAAGCTTTAATGGAATATTTATCATTATCTTCTTCTATATTTAAATTCTTACTTTCTAAAACCTCAAAATCAGGGACATAATCTTTAACTTTCTTAACATAACTATCACTATAATCTCCATCAACAATAGCATAATTCAAATAAGCATCTAACTTCTCAAAATAAGATAAACTATTATACTCATCTAAACTCATTGTCTTATTAGTACTATATCCTATAGGTAAAACATCTTCATTTCTATAAATACCATCAGCAATTTTTTTATAGCCTAACATATTATTACTACTATTAAGTAAATACTTATTACCCATATAAAAGTTATAAAAGATATTATTATTACCTGTAAGCATTCCATAACTTCTATAAATAAATTCATTATTAATTAAGTTATTATAAAAATCTTTATAATAAGAATTAGATAAAGAAGAGTAAATACTACCAGTATAATAGTCAATATCATAAATGTAATTAGACTTATCTAACTTAGTGCTTTGATCACTAATTCTATAAAAACTATTATCATTACCTAATACTTGTTTTACTTTATCACTAGTCTCTTCATAATCTAAAGTATCATAAAATTCTTTAGTTACAAACTCATCATCAAAATTAGTAGGAATAACTAAAGCTAAAGACATAACTCCAAGATAAATATAAAAAAGTATTTTCTTTTTAAACTTAAAACCAATAAATAAAAAGATAACCAAAAGCGCCATATCTAAAACAAACAATAAACACACATATTCATTCTTATAAACAAAGATAAGAAGATTAATAACTACAACTATTAAAGAGATAATAATACTAATTTTTAACTTATTTTTATTATTAAAAATATTCTTAAGGAAATAACCAATTATGAGGATAGCAACAGGAAGCAATGGTATAAATGCCTTACCATTTAAGTACATTCCTCCATTAAATATATAACTAAAAAGAGGAAAGATTAAAAGAACACTAAAAATTATACTAATAATCTTAACTTCTCTTTTTTTAGTTACTACACCATATATTAAAGAGATTATAAAGATTGCACTTAATCCTAACGAATAAGCTGAATAAAGAGTATTAGAAATATCAAAATTAGGAATAAACAATTCAACTATTGAAATATCTTTATTAGTAGCAGTTCTTCCACCAAGTAAAGAAGATAGTGTTGGAAGTAACAAGAAACAACTAATCATTACAGGTATTATCATTATAAAGATAAACTTAAATCCTTCTTTAAAAAAATCTTTAACTGTAATTTTCTCATTTTTCTTATCTTCTATATATCTATAAATGGCATAAAGTAAAATACTAACTAATCCTACAACACTAAAGTAATAACTAGTTAAAATCATTAAGAAAATAGATATAACTAACAATGATATTTTCCCCTTGTCAAAGTACTTATCTACACCAATTAAGGACATAAGTAAAAATGGTATATAGTCTACAAACATAATATGACGATGGAAATGAAAAATCAAACATCCTGAAGTTAAAAATAGTAAGGTACTAACAAAAATTATCTTTGAATCAAATCTTCTTCTCAAAAAATAGTATAGTAAAACAATACTTATTATTAAACAAATAACCATACTAACCTGTATATAAGTAAGCATAGATACAAAAGGTAATAAATAAGAAATTAAAATAATAGGATTAAAAAGTCCATAATAAGAAATATTATAGATATTTTGTCCCCCTCCAAGGTTAAATGCAAAATTAGGAAAGATATCTCCTGTATCATAAAATAACTTTCTTAAATAATCAGGAAACATAATATGTTGACTAAGCCAATCTTTCTTAGAACCAAAAAAATTAGTAAAGTTAATGAGTATTAAAACAATAACTAAACTAATAGCAATTAAAGTTAAAACGTTTATAATATCACTTTTATGCTTTCTAAAACTTTTCATAAATAAGCTCCTAACTAAATACAATATTACTATTAATTGGTACTACTTGTATCATTGTATTACCATCACTAACAACTAACTCATTTCCACTCTTATAATAATAATGAGTTTTATCACTTCTTGAAGCTTTACTCCAAGTAATAGGAATAGCATATCCATTAGTAACATAGTATCCTTCCCCTGTACCTACAGTATCTAAATCTTGTCTACCATAACTATCAAGAGTACTATTATTAACTTTCATAATAATTATATTTTTATAATGATACACTTCTCCACTATCTCTATCTGTATGTGGACTATTATTCATATAACGCAAATAATATCTATTAGTAGCATCATAAGTATAACTTCTAACCTGACTATAAGAATAAGTCATACTAATGGTATTGGCAGTTAAAAGATCAATTGTATCATTAAAATCAATATCATCTGTAGTATAATTTAAAAGACTATAATTATCACTAGTTTTACTATAACCTTTACTAGAAGCAACAGTATATAAATCTTCTATACTAGTAAAAACATTATGAGGTGCTGCAATACCATTATTACGATAATACCCATTATCATAAAGACCATTAATATTATTAACACCTAAAGATCTAATATCATTTTGGGCAAAAGTACTCCAGCCATAATGAGCATAAATGGCATCACTTTCAAGAGCATAATCTAAAAAATAATGCCTACTACTACGAACTGGCCCAATAACACTTATATCTACATCTTTAAAAATAGCCATTATTCTAGTTAATCCACCTTCAACAATAATCTCATAAGTTAAATAAGCATCTTGTAATCCTACATGAGCATTATTACCAACATTATTATCTATCATAACAGCAATAGGACGCTTATTACTATTAACATCATAAACAGTTAAATCTTTTTTTTCTACAGTACTAGCCTCATCTATTTTTACCTTATCTTTTTTCTTAGATTCACTATCATTCATAGATAATAAAAAATAGAAAAGAAAAACAAATATTAAAAGTACTGCTACACTAATAACACTAATTATAATTATTTTCTTTTTATTACTTTTAGGCTTAATTCTAGCTTCTCCTAAAGACTTTAGCTTTCTCACGACTACCACCCACCTAAATTTTACCATATAATAAAGAATAATTAAACGTTTCCCTTAAAGTTTCCAATACTTGACAAAAAATATACTATTTACAAAGCATCGAAAAATATGATACATTATAAACATAATTAAAAAGCGGTGTTCCCCAACAAATAAGAAAGCGGGAATAAAAAAAAGTGACTATCTATAATAATCCATAGATAGTCTTTTATTTTTATATTTTAACTTACTACTATATCTCTATCACTAGGCATTACTTGTATAAAAGTATTACCATCACTAACTTCAATCTCATCACCATTACTATAAGAATAATATGTCTTACCACTTCTAGAATCTTTCTCCCAAGTAATAGGCATCATATAACCATTAGTAATATAATATCCTTCCCCACTTCCTACTGTATCTAAATCTTGTCTACCATAATCATCAAGAGTACTATTATCTACTTTCATAATAATTATATTTTTATAATGATATTGTTCTTTGCTATCTCTATCAGTATGAGGAATACCATTCATATAACGAAGGTAATAACCATTATCACTATCATAAGTATAACTTCTAACTTCACTATTAGAATAAGGAATCTCAATACTAGTTAAAGTTCTACCTTCTAAACGACAATTCTCCCCATCACAGTTTAAAGAATTATCAGTCTTTTCTAAATTAACCTTTTTAGAAACAAAATTTAAGTTTTCATAATCATTAGATGTAGTATCATAACCTAACTCTTCAGCTTTTAAATATAAATTATCAATACTAGTAAAAACATTATGCGGAGCAGCTATACTACTATCTCTATAAAAAGCATCATCATAAAGTCCATTAATATTATCAACAGAAAGAGCCTTTATATCATTCTCTGCATAAGTACTCCATCCATAATGAGCATATATTGCATCACTCTCTAATGCATAATCTAAAAAATAATGTCTACTACTTCTAACTGGTCCAATTACACTAGTATCAACATCTTTATATACAGCCATTATTCTAGTTAATCCACCTTCAACAATAATTTCATAAGTTAAATAAGCATCTTGTAATCCCACTTGTTCATCATTTTCCACATTATTATCAATCATAACAGCAATAGGACGTTTATTACTATTAACATCATAAACCTTTAACTCTTCCTTTTTTTCTACTAAAGGCACATCATTACCAAGATAAATAAAATAATAGTAAGCCCCTCCTATCAAAGCTAATAGTAAAATAATAAATACAGTAATTGTAATTTTCTTTTTTCTTTTCTTTTTCATGAGTTTCACCTCTACTTCAATTTTATCACAGTTTTATATTACTTAGTAGAACAATTTATAATAAAAAACATAAAGTATATTAGGTGATTATATGTCTCAATTAGTTCAATATACAAGTAAAGAATTAGATTTACTAGCAAGATTAATGCGAGCAGAAGCAGTAGGTGAAGGAGATTATGGTATGCTTATGGTAGGTAATGTGGGTGTTAATAGAGTCCTTGCTAACTGTTATACATTTAGAAATATAAATACAATTGCCAAAATGGTATTTCAAAATCCAGGAGGGCTTTGTGAGTTAGTACCAACATAAAAACTAGGCTGTTAACCTAGTTACTTTTTTAGGGGGTGAGCCGTATTTCTACGACTCAGCTAATGACCTATATATAAATATAGGATGAAACACTTGCTACACTAGGTAGCTTTATGTGACTTTAATCATTTGCTTGTTGAACAAATTCATAAAGCAACTAAATTATATAATAATCTAACATTTTTATCAAGCATTAAAAAAGACCTAGAGGTTATTATTCCTCTAGGGTTTATTAATTATATAATAAATTATGTGAACTCAGATGTTGTTCTTTTGAAAATATTCTAGTATTTTTTTGTCATATGTCAAGTACCTCCTCGTATTTTATACTATTACTGGAGACACAAATATTTTGTCATATTTTATGACATTAAAAAACAGGTAGAGCCAATTAAGACTCTACCTTTTAATTATTTAACTCTTAACTTTTGTCCTGGATAAATTAAATTAGGGTTTGCTATGTTATTCCATGATACTAATTGCTTAACTGTTGTACCATATTTATTTGCTATCTTAGTAAGATTATCTCCACTTACTACCGTATAATAAACAGTACTAGATCCTTGATTACTACTGCCAGGTATCTTTATCTGTTGTCCTGGATAAATTTTATTAGGATCTGCTATATTATTATATTCTGCCAATCTTTGATAAGTAGTTCCATATTTACTAGCAATACCACTTAAAGTATCTCCACTTACTACAGTATAAACTATTTCAGAACTGATATTTGTTGTAGTATCTGGTTGGCTATTATTAGACGAATTACTGCCTTTATTATAGCCATTTAAACCTGCATTTTTTATAATGTTTGGAAAATCTTCGTATGCATAATCTTGATCACAAACAACACCAGCTACTTTGTTTGTTCTAACATAGTTAGTTTCACCACCAAATTGCCACATCTGACAATTAGGTTTCTTATTTTCAGTAGTCCAATATGCTCTCCATTGAGAATATTTCGCCGCTATTTCCTGTCCTTTAATTTCGTTATTAAAACAAGATTGGTTCATATAAACACCAGCAAAATAGCCTGCATTTTCTAATGTTTCACACCATGCTGTAATTAAATCTGTTAGTTCTTGTACTGATAAATTAATTAATATTCTATCTTCAACATCTATATAAATAGGGTACTCAAACTTTTTACCTTTTAAACAATGGTCAATCAATAATTGAGCTTCCTCTCTTGCTTGAGCAACATTAGCAGCTCTGCTCCATTGATAAACACCAACATCTAAACCTGCATTTTTTGCCTTAGTATAATTACTTTCAAAAGCAACATCTTTAGCATTTCCATACATACCTCTAATAATTGCAAATTTAACCCCTTCATTTTTAGCAGTTTCTAAATTCATATCTCTTTGCCATACTGAGATATCTATACCGAATGTTTTTGTCATAACTATTCACTCTCCTTTATTTATTTTTAATATTAATTAAATCTGCAATTCCACCTGCACCCATAGTTGCAACAAGACACAACACAAGTGCTTGTAATAGGTTTGGCTCAACACCTGTGAAAAAGCATATTAAGGCACTAATAATACCTATAATTACATTCTGAATAGGAATGTATTTATTAGGTACACTATCAATAAATATCTTTGTGATAGCACCTAAAATGTAAGCTACTACTGCTATAATTACTACATAAGTTATTTCCATACTATCTACTCTCCTTTCTTACTTTGAATTAATAAGATGCTCTTCTACATACCAAACTAATTGATTAATTGCATCTTTATCTACTTTCATATTTTCTTTATTAAACCAATGAATAGCAATAAAGCCAATGATGTTACCTTCTTTGTTATGTATTGCTATGTCATAAAATGAACCTACATCTATACTCTTCTTAAAATTGTAAGTGCTAGGCATAGATGTTTTAAGTTCTTCTAAGTCTTCACATATAAACTTACCATCTTCAGTAATTCTATGAATAAACTGAGGCATACAGTTTATTGGTAAATTAATGCATCTCTGTTGAACTGGCTGATTACCAGCCTTAAAGACTTCGTAAGTGCATGAGAACTTATAAGCTGACCTATAATCAGAATAATGTTCTCCATTATGGAACTCATAGACGTGGATTCTATCAGCATTAAGTATCTCTTTTACATACTCTAATTTATTTAATATCTCTAAATCCAATTTATTCTGTCTAGGTAGCATCTTACCTATATTCGTCTTTTTGAAATATTTATTTAGATATTGTTTACAAAATAATAGGCTTACTATAACTAGTGCTATAAATTGTCCTATTTCTTTCGCAGTTTCTATTATTTCATTCATTGTTCCTCCTTTATTTTTATACTTTCAAGACTGATACAAACGAGCAGTCATGTGATGCCCTTATGCTAGGGTTTCCTGAAGGAGATGTATAATCTACCTTCATTTGAATAATATCTCCTTCCTTTAAAGACACCACTTTAGCTGGAATTGAGCAAGTTGTATAATCTCTATTTATAATTCTTGCTAAATTACCTGTCACATTATTACCATTCACTGATATTTTAGCCCAAATATAATTATCGCCTAATGATCCATCTACAAACAAAGCTCCACTTATAAGTGCAAAACAATCTTTCAAAACATTGATTTTGTGATTAATGCTATCAAGTTCAAAATAATTTCCACATTTTTCAGCATTAGCCATTAAAAATGTCATGTTATTATCGTTGTATATACTTTGATTTTCATTAAGATAGGCTACAATATAATTCTTCATTTCATATCTTTTATTAGGATTATCAAATTGCATAATTTTTCCATTTAACTTCAAAATATTATGATTCGCCATAATTAGATGGCTAATTATTTAACTCTCTCTCAATTATTAGAATTATATATAAACTTTATTTCAGCCCAACCACTAAAATTTGACCTATCAATTGTAGTTTCAATTAAAAGATATAATATATTACTATTGACTTTTGTATTCAGACCAATATTACTATTTGCCATACTTATAAAAGGAACAGGAATATATGTTTTATCACTACTTCTATAAGCCAAACATTCAATACTTGTTACAACTATTTCATTAATATTTAAACCAGTATTTACTTCTAGGGCACTTGCATTTGGTAATTGAGCTATACTTATTCTTTTTATATACTCATCTTTTCCATCAACCTTTCGACCTGTTTTTACTGGACTACCATTTGTTTTAAGATTATATTTTAATTCTTCATATCTCTTATTAGGATTATCAATTACTAAAATGTTATTTTCCTTTTCTAGGATATTATAATTCACACATTTCGCTTTTAGCTTACTATGAGTTTTTCATTCCTATAACTTTAATGGGAATTACATGAATACTAGTGTCATCAAGGTTTCTTTTTGCAATTTGTGTTTTGTACTGTGTATCACTAACTCTATTAATAATTCTTCTTAATGACACACCATCTGTATACGAGACTGCTGAAATTAATAAACTATTACCTTTCAAACAAGATTCACTAATATTATTACTATTAGACGTTGAATAAGCACATATCCATTCTAGTTCATCATAATCATCAGTAGATAAATTGATAATCACATTTTCTCCCATTTCTTGACTAGGGTTACTATTAGTCCATAAGACTTTTCTTTTTCTCTTTTCATATTCTTTATTAGGATTATCAAAAGTTAGGATTTTATCTCCTTTTTTCAGAATATTATGAACACTACTCATAGTTACACCTCTTTAGAGAGAGAGAATTAAATACTAGCCTCTCCCTCCTTCCATCATTAGAGGAGTTAAGCCAAATAAGCTCCCCCCCCCCATGTAACATATTGTAAACTTATCATATTATCACTTTCCTTTCTATTCATCATCATACATAGAATCAATTACTGCTTGTAATTCTTCATCTGTACAAGTTCCGAGAGTAATCATATTACTCTTTATATCATTTATTTCTACAAGTAATTCTCCTGCAGCATCCCCACTCAATATCCCTTCCATCTGCTCAAATAAAGCATCAAATGCAGCCTGATATTGAGCAAATATTTCAGTAGTATCTAATTGTTGTACTGCTGATATTACTTGTCCGCAATCAGTAGAATTAAATCTACAGTCTTCTATCATTGATGTTGTTATACTATCAGCTTGTTTATTAACTGAAATATTACATAATCTTAATTCATATATATTTGAATTTCTTGTAAGTTCTGGAGCTACTGGATTATCAGCATAAAATCCTTCTAAAACATCCGCTATTATCTGTCTATTTTCTTTAGAAAATCTTAGCACAATACTATCTATTCTAGACTGTTCTGTATCTGATAAACTTATATTAATTACTTTATCAACCGGATTATTATAAAAGTATCCATTAATAAATGCTGTTCCTGATTTTAAAGTTACAGTCATATCATCATTAGCCTGTACTTGTAATTCATTGTTAAAAACACCATTAGTAAATAATTTTGAAAAAAAAGTGGCTATTAAGTCACTCTTATATTTTCTATCACCATTTATAGAGGCAAAAAAGCCTGATTCTTCCATTTTATTTCACCACCTTAATCTAATTCTATTTTCTCAGCTAGAGGTTGTCCAAACGTAGGATATACAGATTTTGTACCATTTTCTATAGTTTCTTCAACCTCAGTAATTCTTAATGTTTCTTTTATATTCCAGTCAGCAATTTCTACATCAACTATATCTCCTAAATCCCATTTAGTACGATAGTCATTTGATATAGCGGTAAACTCTATACTTTTTGTTTCATCACTTAACTTTTCCTTTCCTCTAGTTTCCAAAACATTTTTATATTCAGTAGATGAAAGATTATTATTACTTTCATTTTTAGCATCAAGAAAAGTTTCAAATAAATCAAAGCCCTCATAATCACCTTTTTTAACTTCAACTAGAGTTCTACTAGTACCTTCTCCTGTACCACCTACTAAAACATAATTACATTTATCTATCAAAGTATCTGTATAAGTGGATTTTTCTAAATTATTGTGTGTTGTAGAAAATACATATCTTTCATTAAGACTCTGCTGACTAGAACGATTTAAACCAGTAAAGTTTTCAAATCTATATACTTTATTTTCTATATTAGGAACTATTCTAAAACCTACATTTGAAAGTTTAGACAATTTACATAAATATTCATAAACATTTTTATAACTACATTGAAATTCAACATAATCACTATCTATTGAAGTAGGTTCTATTTCAAAATCATCTGTTAATGCAGTCATTTCTCGTAAAAGTTGTTTCTGACCTTCTATTATGCTACCTTTAAAATTTATAATTTTACGAATAATTCTTCTTTTAGTTAAATAGGATAAAAAATTGCCAGATACTTTTAATTGAACATTATTTCCATCATCATTAAATTCAATTGTATCAATTAGAGCAGCTTCATTATAATCTTGTCTAATAATTATATTATCTTTTTTAGATAACAAATTAATATTATTTTGATATGGGGCAACAACTAACTCAAATTCTCCTGCTTCATAATACTTGCGTCTCCATCTCAAAGAAATAAATTGATCAACTACACCTAAAAAATTTAATTCTTTATCAAAAACATATAATGATTCATCATTAGAATATGTTAATTCCCTTGAAATCTGTGAATAAGTTATAGGAATAGTACCAGTACTAGAATATCTTCCAGCTGATACTACATAATAGTTATTAGCAAAAACAACACCATACATAACTGTTCTAACAAAATTATCTTGTTCTTCTACCCAGTCAATACCATTTATAGATGTTAAAATTGTTCCATTGTAACCAACAGCAATAAAAGTACCATTTCCATATCTAGAACGTATTAAATAAGATGTTGTATTAGACTTTTGTTTAGTCCAATTAATACCATCTACTGACGTTAGAATTGTTCCATTAGCACCAGTTACTACAAACATATTTCTACCATAAATAACACCCACAAGTTTATCAGTAACGCCTGAATTGACTTTAGTCCAATTCTTTAAATCTTTAGAAATTATAATAGTTCCAGTACAACCAACAATAACATATAGGCCATTACCATAAGCTATATCCATACTATCAATATTATCAGGTCCATCATATCTAAATTCATGTTTAGTAATATTATTGCCATCTATTGTTTCATAAATTTGAATTATCGTATAATTTCTAATACCTGTAACAATATTATAGTTATACCATCCTGTTATAAAAACAAAACGATTATTAATAAAGCGACAAGAATTCGATGTCATCGAAAAATCTTTTCCTGTATTTATATTATTATAATTCCAATTAATACCATCATCAGATATAGCAATATATGTATTACTACCATCATTTGCATTTCCCGTTATCATAAATTTAGAATTTCCAAATGCTAAACTTTTTGTTTGAGATATCTTAGAAGAATCTAATTTAATATCAGTCCAATTCTTTAAATCATTACTATAAGCAATTCCACAAGGATCATAATGGGCAAGCCAAAACATTTCATTAGCATAAATAATATCTTGACCATATCCTTTAACATTGGTGTCTACATCAACCCACTTCATTATACTGCCTCATAAGATAAGGAATATCTAATTTCAGTAGTTAAATTTTCTATTCCTTCTTCTGCTAAAATTTTAAAATTATTTTGCCCGGGCTTTAATTGTAGAAACTTTGTACCAAACAATAAATAATTATTTATATTTGTTTCAACACCATCTCTATTTAAAATAATGTTCTTATTATTTATACCTGTAGTAATTGTAACCACATCACCTATTACAAGATCATAGTCTAAAGTTAATACTTCTTGATTAACTATATTTTTAATTGAAGGTTTTTTTACAGAACCACTACAAGTGAATATAATTGTTAACTCATTTTCAATTTTTGTGGGATTATTAATTTCTGCTACCATATTATTATTTTTAGTTTCAAACTCTATTCCCTCTTCAGGTATTTCTAAAGGAAATTCTATTCCTCCTTCCCAAGAAGCAAGAGGGATAATAGTTTCTTCTATATCAGTAAAGAAAGGTTCAAAGGCAATTAAAGAAATTGTAAAATATCTAATGGGACCAGTTTTAGTAATTTCAACTTTTTCAACCCTACATTTTATTTTGGAAGAAAAATCATCTTCATAATAAAAAAGAGTTCCCTCATCATTATCTGGAAAAGCATTATATAGGAATTGCCTTCTTTCAATAAAATTATTTTTAAAGTATCCATAGATCATTATATTTCTTTTATTTATACTTCTTCCTACATAAAGTTCTCCAATTCCAAAAGCTGAGCTAACACCATATAATTCAGAAGATTTTTCATGAATCCCTGTATAATCTTCCAAAAAATAAGGAAATTTATTTGTTAATTCAATTTTGTTTCCATAAGAGTTTTCATATACCAATTTTTCCATATCCTAACCTCTTTTCAATTTCCATATTAATTGCCTCATTTCATTTCTAGCTTCTCTTGCAGCATCTGCTGGACCAATATATTTAGAATAACTATTAATATTAATAGTAGGCTTAAATTCTACTGGCTTATCATTATTATTAATACCTTCATCATCTAAATTAGTATTTTTAGATCTATTATTAAGTGGAACTACTTTAGTTTTATTACCTTGTTGTAAAAGCAATTCTGGGCCTGCTTCCGCAACAATTGCAGCACCATTTAATAAAGTACCACCATTTGCCATATAAGGAATTTTACCGATTTCTTTTATATTTATTCCTATCTTTTTGCCACCATATTCAGGTACCCAGTCAGGAACTTCAAAGCTAATCTTATTTAAGCCTCTTATCAAGAAGTTTAAACCATCTATAACAATATTAAGAAGTCCAATAATACCATTCAATGGAACTTTAGCAATAGATAATAATCCATTAAATATACCAGAAAAAATATTTTGAATTCCTTGCCAAGCCAAGGACCAATTTCCAGTAAAAACTCCTGTAACAAAATCTATAATACCTTGTAATATTTGCTTAATTGAATTATAAAAATTTGATATGTTTACAATAAAAGCATTAACTACATTTCCAACTATTCCAAAAGAATTTGTCCAGTCAGTTTGAAAAATACCAGTTAAAAACTCATCTACTGATGTAAAAACACCTAAAATAAAATTCCAACCATTTATAACAGCATTTTTAAAGTTTTCATTTGTGTTCCATAAATAAATAAAAAGTGCAACTAATGCTGTTATTGCTGCTATTACTAAAACTATAGGATTAGCAGCTAAAAAAGATAAAGCTGTAGATACACCAGTTATTGCTGTTTTTCCAATAGCAAGAACTGCATTTAATCCCATCTGGGCTACCTTCATTGCATTTGTAGCAACCGTTACTGCTCCTTTTCTAGCAGCATTTAATGCTAAAGCAACATTTTCATTAGTAAATAAATTTATAATTTTGCTTACACTACTAGCTAATGTACCAAACACTATTAATAATGGACCAATAGCAGCAACTAATAACCCTATTGTAATAATTACATTTTTTGTTCCAGTATCTAAACTATCAAACCAATTAATTAAATTATCTAAACCATCAGCCATACTATCTAAAACAGGAAGTATATTGGCTAACATGGTTTCACCTATTGATGAAAAAGATGTCTGCAACCTATTCTTCATAGTTTGAATTTTTGCTTCTGTGCCACTATACATAGTATCTTGAGCAGAATTAGCTTTATTAGCAACATCATCATAAGTACTACTAACATCATTTAAAGATGTAATAATAGCCATAGCATTATCTTCACCTAATGCAGACCATACATTAGAAGCTAAAGTTAAAGCTTCTTGTTTATTTTCCATTTGCTCTAAATCAGAAATAACAGAATAGAATACATCTTTAGCAGTTGCATTTCCATTTTTAAATTCATTAAATAAATTTCTAGTACCAGATGAAAAAGAACTTAAATTTTCTTCTATTCTTCCATCAGATAAAGATATAGTAAATTCTTTAACAAAATCGTTTACTTTATCTAAGTTATATGCACCACTATCTAAACCATTTTGTAATATAGTGAACATTTCTTTAGCAGAAAAACCTGCTTGGCCCCATAATTGAGAATATTCAGCAATATTATCTGTTAATTCATCGGATTTATTAAGACCATTTTGAGCACCTACTACAATATAATTAAATGCCTCATCAGCAGTTAATCCCATATTATTTATTAGACCAGTAACACCCCTAATAGTTTCATTAAAATCCATGCCAAAAGCATCTTCTAAAAAGTATGCTTTTTCTGTTATATTTTGTAAATCAGCATCATTAATATCACCTAGTTGTTGTTTTACTAATGCCATTTTATCTGCAATGTCAGCATAATCACTACCATAATTATTATCATGTATATTTTTTAATATTGTTTCAAATCTCTCTGTTTCTGATACACTAGCACCAGTAGCAGTTATAAATCTATTTGTGGCTGTTTCTAGCGACATAGCGGTACTTGTTGCAGCAGCATCAATACCTATTATTCCAGCAGAAAGAACTGATGCTTTTTTACCTGCATCTGTTAATTTCTGACCATTTTCTTGAAGTTGTTTTGAATAATCCTTTAAATCAGCTGTTCCCAACTCAATTTGTTTACTAACATCTTTAATTTGAGTACCATATCTTGTTAATTGTGTTTCAGCAGCTTTTAAAGATGTTCTTTTTTTAGTTATAGCTACTTCATTTCTGTTTTCAGAATTTTCTAGTTCTTCTAATTCTTCTTTTAGAACTTTAACTTTATTTTTCTGAAGATCATACGCAGAGTTTAAATAATCTAACTTATCAATTAATTTTTGACTAGAAGTAGTGTTTTCATCATATTGAGCTTGAACTGCTTTAAAATCTTGATAATTTTCTTTTAAAGAAGCATTTACACTATTTAATGATTTTATAAAATCTGTACTACCATCAGCATTAAATACAAGGCCTACTTTTTTCAAATCACTTGCCATATTTCTTCCTTTGCATTTTTATATACATATCAACCATTCTATAAAATTCAACTGGATTTAGATGCATTAATTCATCTATACTTAATCCAATTGTAATAGCAGTATATTTAATAGTAGCCCAGTCTATCTTTTCGATTTCTTTCGTGGTGTATATTTCTGGCCTTTTTTTTTAAAATCATTTTGAGTTCTTAAGTTTTCTTCAAAGAACTTATTAATAGTATTAATATCTTCCATTTTTACTAGTCTAATAGCTTCTTGATAGCCTAATTTTTCATCATAATTGGCTCTAACAGCAGCATAGATAAATAAACTTTCTATCTTCAATAAGTTTTTCTTCTGTTTCATATCTATCTTTAACTGTTTTAAGCCACCTTCATAATCCTCTAAATACTGCATTACAAGAAAGCTCCACTCTAATTCTATTTTTTTACCATTTTTTAAAGTAATAATTGCCATAAGTCACCTCCTAAATAAAAAAATAGAGAGCTAATATAAATTAACTCTCTTTAAGCTGTTGGTGTAATAGCACTAGCCAAATCTTCTTTAGTAACAATAGGTTTTTCAAAGAATTTTTCTTCTGTAAGCCCTTCAGGAAAATTAGTCATTGTACTATCAACATAATTTTTGTTATCACCTTTATCATTAAACTCATAAGCTCTAATTGTAACTGTGTCGTTTTGTTCTGAAAAACTTTCTTCACTAGTTGCAATATCATCTGTATTTTCAATTAATTGGCATTTAGGGTACCAGTCCCATCTTACCCCTCCACCAACTAATTTAACTACTTTACCATACGCAAAGTATGGCCTTTCTTTAACACCTCCAGAAGAGTTAAGACCACCTTCGTCAATTGTTTCTCCTCTCATACGTGCTAAATCTTCTTGTGGAAAAGCCACTACTTCTACTGCCAAATCAGTACTAGATATATTATTAAAACTAGCATAATCTTTTCCTGAAGCACGAACAGTAGTAGTTTCTCCATTTTCAGTAGTACCTATTTGTTTAACAACATCAGTCTTTACAGTTTGTTCATAATTTTCTAAATCTACATTACCATCTTCATCAGGAACATTAAATGCATAATACTGTGCACCTACTGTTTCTTTCATCATTGGTCTTTTTGATTTTATAGCCATTTCTATTCCTCCTATCTATAAAACTATCTATAAATTCTTTCTATCATTTTTTCATAATATTTATCATTATTTCTCTCAAAAGTAGGAACTAAATGAGGTTGTGGAGAAGTTAATTTTGTTCCTTCCTCAACCATTCTTCCATAATACTTACCCCAACCTACTTCTATTTCATTACCTTTTATCTCGTAACAAAAGCTATCAACTAAATGAGTATAACCATTACTAGTTATTTTTGAATAAGGTTTTGTTAATTTTAATAAATCTTTAACAAGTTCTTTAGCACCAACTTCTAATATCTCTGTTGGTTTTTCAACATTTTTAATTAAAGAATCTAATTCATCAATTAAAGAAGTAAAACCATCATAGGCTTGAACAGACATCTTCTATTACCTCTACTGCAAAATATGAGTGCCACTCCCTTTTATCTTTTATATACTCAATAGAAATTCTAGGATGTATATCAGAATCATTTAAGAGTTTTTTTAGCTCTATTAATTTAGGATCACGAGGCTCTAATGATCTAAAAGATACTTGATAATGAACAATGCCGTCATATTTCTTTCCGGAAGCTAATATATCTTCCCACAAGTATTCAAAATAAACTATTCTGGGATATGAATCATTTTTTTCCATATATTGAATACCTTCATTATAAGTAATTTCAAGTTTTTTAAATAAGTTCTCTAATTCACTTTTTGTCATCATTATCCTCCATAATTTTAGGTGATGGATATTCCTGTAATGTAATATCACTTTGTAAATATCCCTCTTTATTTTTAAAATGATATATATTAAAGACTTGATAATATTCATCATCTATTTTTAGAACATTTTCTGATGTTATAGATTTATCTTGAGCAATTCTAATCTTATACTTTATCTTTCTATCTCTTTTATCATTTTCAAATGCTATATCATCTGTTAATGATAATTCCTCATAGAAAAAATCATCAGGATAAAGTTGTTTAATTCTTTCAAAAGGAAATGCTTCATCAGCTTGATCTATTTTAAATAATTTAAAAGAACCATCATTATATACTGGTATCGACGTTATACTTAACTTGAAGTTTGACATAATCCGTCATATATAATTCTTTAAATTCTGCTGTTCTTTTATGATTAGCATATAAAACATAATTTTTTAATAAAGCCCTAGCCTCTAAATCTTCATCATAGTTAATCATACATCCAACAGAATCATTGATATTATACATACCTTCCTTAACATAATTTATAAAATTATCATCTGGTAGTTTAGGTGAAATTGACTGTTCTTTTCTAACTTCTTTAACAATATTCTCTACACATTTATTATCAAAAGTCATTATTCTTCAGAACTTTCTTTTTCAACTATCAAACTTGTTAATTCTTCTAATGTAATATCATCATTAAATTCTATCTTTAATTTTTTAGCTTTCTTCTTTAATTTTTCAAGTTCAGTTGTATTTACTACATCTAATATATAACTTCTTAAATCAATTCCCTCAATTGTTGCATATTCAATTAATTGTGAATCTGTTAATTCATCTATACTAGCTTCTTTAATTAATGATTTATTTAATTTATTATCAGAACCCATTAATTCATCTAATCTTTCTTGATCAACTTTTTTCTTCTTATATGGATAAATAGCATCTTTTTCATATAAATGATTATCCTTTAAATCCTTAAATTTATTTATAACTACATACATTTTGTTTTTTCTCCTTTCTCATTAAATAAAGAGAGGAGCATTAAGCTCCTACATCTTCTTCTGTATTTTCACTTGCTGGTAATGATACAACTGTTGCTAATGTTTTAATAGTTGGAACATATTCTTCTAGTTTAGTTACATCAAAAATATATGCAACATTATCAGCTGTTGCTCTACCATTAGCATAAACTTTTCCGACGATTAAATCAGCATCATCAGTTGCTAAAGTTTCTTTGTATTCATTAATTTTAACTTCAGTAATACCCATTGTATATTTACCTTCAAGAGTTAAAGCTGCTTTACCTTTAGGGTTTTCTGTACATGGTATAACTTCTATATTTTTAAATGAAGAAACTAAATTACCTTCTGCATCATAAATAGCAGGTGCTACATAATTAGCTTCATCTTCTGGATTACAAATGACATATATTTTATTAACTAATCTTTTACCTTTATTACTTAAATATACTTTAGCTGGTGCTAAACCTTTAGGTGTAAACTTAGTTAAATCTGTATTAACAGTTTTATCTTGATGAGTGCCATCCTCATTAGTTTTATCAATTTGTTTATAAATTCCAATTGGTTGTTCTTTACCTGTTCCTTGTAAATAACCATAAGCTATACCATCTCTTAAAGCTTCTGATAAAATAGCCATAAAATATTTATCAATAAATTGATAGCTTAGTTCTCTAATTGCTTTTGGAATTATTAAATAAGCATCTAATTTACCTAAATCAGTTACTAAACCTTTTACGTTAGCACTTAATGCACCCTTTAATTCTTCTGTTAACCCAGACCAAGAATAAGCACCTGTTCTTTCTGCTGTAATCCATCTCTTAACTCCAGCAGGTGTAAAAGTAATTAGTTTTAATACTGGTTCTGTTGCTTTTACATTTTCTAATGTTAAATCAACAATTGATGTTGGAATCAAATCAATTTGTGCACCAGTAATAGCTTGTTTAATATCTTTGAATTTTTCATAGAAGCTCTCTTCTTCTTTGCTTAAAACACGTAAACCTAATTTACTTGCATAATCACTATCAGAATTAGCTTTTATAGCTTGAGCTTTAATCTCTTCAATTAAATCTTTGTTTTTTTCACTCGCGAACATATCAACTACATCAGCTATTGCTGTAGCTTTATCTTCACTTTCATTTAGCATTGTTATTGCTTTTTGTTTTAATTCATTAAATTTCTTATCATTTAATACCATATTTTTTTTACCTTCTTTCTTTTTATAAATTTAAAAAAGACTTCCAAGAGTCTTTAGTTTCTTTACTAGTATTAGTCATTGTTAAGTTTTCAATTTCTTTTTTTAACTTAAAATTCTCATTAACTAGATTTCTTATATAAGAGTTAATATCTTTAATTGACTGTTCTGCATCATTTTCACTTTGAATTGATGTAGCAAAGCCTTTTTCAAATGCAAGTTTATAGTCCATCCAAGTTTCTTTATCCATCATTGCTTTTACTTCTTCTTCAGATAAACCTGTTTTAGATACATAAATATTTACACTTGGTTTAGTAATAATTTCTAGATCATCAGCAGCCTTTCTCAAGTCATTTGAATCACCTGTTGCTTCCATCCAAGCATTATGGATCATAATCAACCCACTCTTTGGCATAATTCTTTCTTTTCCAGCCATAAAAATAACACTTGCAGCACTACAAGCGAATCCATCAACTTGAGTAATAAGATTACCTGGGAAATCAGATAATAGACTATAAATTGCTAAACCCTCTGATACACTACCTCCCATTGAATTAATTCTAACCAAAAGATTAGGTGTATCAACTTCCTTTAAAGCATCTTTAAAGCTATAAGCATCTACTCTTGTTTCATCATCAAGATCAAGCCATCTTTCAATTAAATCAGGCTTTCTAATATCTCCATAAATGTATAATTCTGTTACTGTATCATCTAATTTCACAAATTGAAAATATTTATTCTTCTCCCTCATTCCCATCACCTCCTTCCAAAGCTATTTCAGCATTTTGATAATTTTTAGTAATATAATGTTTGTCAGCCCATTCTTCATCAGTCTTTGGTAAACCAATAAATTCATTAATCTCATTATGACTATAACCATTAGAGAATAGTTTATCCATACTAGAAGCACTTTCCAAAATATCTAAATGTTTCATATTGAATCTATTTATTTTTATCCTCTCACCTTTTAAATAGTCATCAACACCAATAATTTTGGCATTAAGACTATCCTCTATAATTTGTAAATGAGGTATTATTCCAAATGTAATAAAATCATTTGTAGATGTAGATTTATCAGTTTTATTACCATAAAAAATATCAAGTGGTATATTATAACTCATAGCAACTTTATCTGACCATTTCTTTTCCAACTTGGACCACTCATCTGATGTCGTTCCTTGACCAAAATCAATTTTTTCAAGTCCAAAAGTTTCAGATAATAGCACAATTGCATCTTCTTCATCAAACAAGCCTCTAGTTATCTTGTTCTTATATTCTTCATAGGTCATTTCTTCATTAGTAGTTGGATCCTTTAACTTTGGCTGTGTACCCGGTAATTTTAACCGAAACTTATGAAGATTATTTAATTTGTAATGAGAACTAGCAATTCCTAACAGACTTCCTAGCTCTTTATAATAATTATCCAATGTTTCCTTTACTTTAGACGATTTTAAACTCAAGTGAATAACATCTTCTTCTGTAAAAGTCTTATTCAGTATAATAGTATTACCTTGATCATCACTAATTTGCACATTAGAATATGTTTTAGGAAGTAATATATTTTGACTTGCTATAAAACTATCCGCTAAATATAAATCATTATTTAAACAAACAATCAAAGCTTCTTCTTCCTCTAAATATTTTTTTATTACTTTATAAAAAAATGAGGTCGCAGTCTCATTTACATTAGGTCTAATATTTAGTTTATAATATTCTAAATCATTTTCTTCTTTTTGAACTTTACCAGTTTTTGAATTTAACCTATAAACTTGTATTTCCGATTTAGAAATTGTTTTAGCAATTATATCTATAGCATGTTCTATAGCATGTCTTTTAATTTCTAATTGTTTCTTTTTAGCAGAAAATATTGCACTAATAAATTCTTCCATTTTTTTATTATCAGTTTTACCAAAAAGTCGTTCTATTAATCCCAAGTCTTTCACCTCCTTGTATTAAACATAAACGTACTCTACTGTTTCTTCTAATAATTCTTCTCCACTTAATGCACATATCATAGCCATAAATGGATCATTTTTTCTTAATTTAGGCTCTACTTTTTCAAAATACATATTGCCATCTTTCCTTGTTTTCAAACAAGTGTTATTGATAGACCAACGCATAATTGCACTATCACCAATATTCAAATTATTATTTTCAAATAATACTTCAAGTTTAGGAGCAACTATTGAAGCTATAGATGCAGGATATCTTATCATCCTAATTAAACCACTTTTATTATCTTTAGTTTCTACTGATATTCCAGCACTTTCAAAAGTTTTCTTAATAAGTTGATACCTATAATTATCTAAAATAATCTTTTTTATATCATAATTATTAAAATATTCAAGTGCCCAATTAACAATAACACTCTCATCTATTGATGGCGTATCTACTACAATAAAATCTTCAAAGCCTTTTTGACCAGCATTATCAAAAGGGAATTTTATATCTTTATAAAATTTATTAGAAGAACAAATTACTGTTTTTTGTCTCCAACATAATTCGTCTCCATTTTTTGTTAGAACACCAACAGATGCAAAGTCTCTAAGAGATGCAAAATCAATTCCAATTATAGCTGGTTGATTTTTCTTTGGAATATAATCTCTTGGTATTTTATTTTCAACATCTTTATAAGATGCTTTTAATATGTTAGCCCAAGAAGTTATGATTAGATCATCTCTTTCTGCAGGCAGATTCATTCGTTTACTTAAAAATTCACTTCTTTTTGAAGGCCTACTTTTTTGCTCTATCCAGTCTATCATAATTGCATCTTGAAGTTCTGGAAGAAATGGTAATGAAGGATTAGACTTTTCCCAAAGATTAGGATTATCAACTTCTTCTAAACTATCCATCTTACATAAAAAAGGAAAATATCTTAGTTCATTTTTACCTGTTTTTAATATTTGCTGACATGTCTCAAGCAATTCATCTAATGGTCCACCTCTTACATCACCATTTGAAGTAATAATAAAAATACGACCATGTTTTACTTTACCTAAACCACCTTGATAAACTTTAATATTCTTATCAGTTAAATAAGCATGATATTCGTTAAAAAGAATAGCACCACTTTTTTTACCATCTTTGGTAGCAGCATTTGAAGTATTAAACCTAAATCTAGCTTTTGTAATTCGATTAACGAAATATTCTTTATTCCAATAAAAATACTTTTTCATTAAATCTTTATTATTCTCTAAAACATTATAAGCAACATCATAAGTATCATTAGCTTGATCCTCAGAAGTTGCCACAATATCAATATTATAATTTTCTACACCATAATATTGAGTAGTTAAAAAATGAAGTAATGGAACAATAAATCCATCCTTGCCATTACCTCTACCTTCAAGAATAATAAATGTTCTAAAAACTGGTATATCATTTTTATACATAAATACGAAAGCATATACAAACTTTTGATATGGAAATAAAGGATAATACCATCTCTCAACAAATCTTATACATTTATAATAAGTTTCTTCATCAAAGAATATATCGTCTCTTACTAAAGTAGGCTTAACAATATTCTCAATTAATAATTTCCTTTCATTGTTAAAGACGTTTGGACATTTATTATAATATTCTAAATAATCATTAATCTCCTTACAACAAATCATCTTCATCAGGACCAGTCTCTTGATTATTTTTATCTGTTGGTGGTTTTATAAATGGCTGGTTAATACCTAAATCATTAAGTATTTTTAGCATAATCTGCTCTACCTTAATAAGACTGCTTACAGACTCATTAGCTTTCTCTTGCTCTTTACCATTACCATTTGTAAAAGTATATCTTACACCTTTTTCTTGAATATCTTCCTTTAAAGCATCCCTAATTGTTAGCAAAGAGAGATAATCATTAACCAAATCATCATAAAATTTACCAAATTTTGATAAAGATGCTAACTGTTCATTAATATCTTCTGCAATTAATGATATGTCCTTTTCTGTTACTTTCTTTATTGTTTTAGAATATTTCTTTACCTTGGAAGCCACACAAAAATCACCACCTATCTACCCCCTTCCACGCACGCGTACGCGTGAAGACTTATTTAGTCGTTAACCACACACCCGCTAGCCTTAAGCAAATTAAATGCTTAGTTTTTGATGGGGGGAGTTTTTTTCTAGAAAAGAAAAGAATATTTTATTTTTTTACCACTTTTCTTCTGTTAAAGGCTTCTTTTTCTTTTTAAAACGAAACCTTGCCCTATCTTCTATTATCTCATGAGCCATGAAAGATAGTGCTACACCATTATCTACATCTAAACATAAATCTGGTCTTTCTTTAATAGCTTTTTTATGATGAGCAGTTGTGGCACGAACAGGTTTTATAACATTAGGTTTATGGATGCCATCATCCCATTTACCAGCAAAGAATTGACACTCATAATGATCTCTTTCTAATACCTTCTCTCTCCAAATATCATAATCTGTTGAGTTATAGAAAGCATCAGTATTACCCTTTGCTATTTCCTTTGGCCAGTCATAATATTTTCTTCTCTTTCTTCTTTTCTTCATCTTTTCCTTCCTACAACAAAAAAGAGAGACATAATCTCCCTCAGTGAATATTTAAAATAAATTCACTATACAAATTATAATATACTCTTTTTCACATTAAAATAGCGGCCATTTTCAAACGATTTTCATTTTGTCAATACCCTAATAGGTTATATAAATAATCGTTCGGAAATATGTATTTCTGAAGCTCTTTTACTAGTCTATATTTATTATTCGCTATTGTTGTGGGTGCCGTTGGTCTAGATGTTTTCTTCTTTTGATCATATAGTTCAGCAATTTGTTCATGAGTCTTATTCTCAAAATAGTATAACTTAATTACTGAAATATAAGGATCATCTTTAAACTTATTTAATATTCTATCTATAAACTTTATAATAACTTCTGTTTTATAGATATCCTTGTTTAGATTTTTAATAGACTGTTCAATTATATCATCAGCATCTTGCCTAAAACTATTAGTTGAAATAGATGTTATAGATTTAGATTTATTAGGTATGCCATAATCTTTAAGTTCTTTTATCTGTTCTTTTCTTTCAACAATAGTATCCTTAAGTTTAGGGTAATCATATAATATTCTTTCAGTGTTTTTATAAGTTGAATAATTCTTTTTTATAATAGACCTTTTTTCTAATTCATCAATAACAATACCAACTATTTCTTTATTATTTATTTTACTATCCATACACCCTCCATATCTTTATATTTAATTATTATCTTGTTTATTAAATAATCCATAACCATACAATGTATTCATTAAACCTGTCCCTATATCTTCATTATTAAGAAGTTTCTTTATCGCTCTCCTTAAATTTCTATTTTCCATTTCTAACCTTTCCAATTTCTTGCTATTACCTATTCTTCCAGAACAGTCAGTTCTTTCACAATATTGTTTCTTTAATTCTTTAATTTCTCTTTCTTTTTCCATTAGCAAATTAATAAATTGAACTCTACCAAAGTCTTTAGTTTTCTCATATAATTCATCAAATAATAATTCATTGTCATCTAACATTTAAAATACCTCCTATTTTCTATTTTTCCTTTCTACTATAAAATAAACAATTGTTATAATTATTATTAATGGTATAGCCAAGACTAAAGCTATGATTAGTTGGTCCATATAAGTTAATTCTGCTTGTGGTGTGTTAAACAAATCTATTATCTTATCCATTATTCTTCACCTTTTAAAATATTTAATAAACTATTCATATCAGCACAGTTCATACTACAATTGAATCTAAGAAAATCTTCAACATGTTCTATTGATTTATCAATTGTTTCTTTATATTTATTAGCAACTTCTTCTCTTGAACTAATTTGTATTCTTAATTCTTGATCTTCCTTTTTTAATTGTAAATATTCTTTATAAAAATCTCTTAACTTTCCTAAATGTATTATCATCTCTTGTTTGTTTTCATCAATAGAATATATTTCTATACCATTTTCATTTTTATTCATTACAAACCTCCTTATCATAGAAATCAAATACAATAACCTGATCACATGATAATATAAACCATCTAACTTTGTCATAGCGTTTATCAAAAGCATCTATAAATTCTTGTGTGGCTTCTAAATCATATAAAATAGCCTTTTTGCAATTATTAATTCTTATTTCAAAAGCCATATTATCTAGCAAAGAATCATCATAATTCCAAAATATATCTATTAAATCAATCATTACAAACCTCTAAGTCTCTAGCTTCAGTTATAGAAATACTACTGCAATAATCATCCATTATTTCTTCTTTAATAACCTCTATTACTCCTGACTGCATAAAAGTATAAATAAATATAACCATTATTACCGCTACCAAAGTACATAGTGAACTTAATAATGCTACTTGCCACTTTGCCATTTTATCCTTCCTCCAACTTTCCAAATTCCTTTTCATAAGTTTCTATTTCATTAAGTTCAATTAATAATTCTTTTAATTCTTTTTTATCAATAATATCTAAATCATTTTTATTAGACCACCCTGCATCTTTAGCTCTACCTATATATCTTAAATAAGTACCTTTCTTTGTTTTATAAATTTTCGCTTCGTGTTCAATGTATGTCGAAGGGAAATAAAATGATGGATGTTCTACCCTAGTAAAGTAACTAACTAATATATCACAATTATCAGTATCATAAATTTTATTGTTTATTATTCTTTTCATTTTTGCCTCCAACTATTTTAAATAACTTATATTATTCTCTTCAAGTAGTTTTTCATAATACATAACTTTCTTTGCTAATTCTTCATTAGCATAAAGCATTTTGCTATACTCACTTTCATCTTTAGAAATAACTATTCTATTATCTTCTAGTTCTATCTTTAGAATAGTATTTTTATCAATTTCTAATTGTTCTCTTATTTCTTTAGGTATAACTAATCTACCCAACTCGTCTATCTTTCTTGTCATTTTTTTAGCTCCTTTGTTTTTAATCTTATTAATTTTGTTAATTCTATATAAAATCCTTTAGCTCTACCATAAGTCCATTTTTTAGTACACAAATTATATTTTTTTAATAATCCTACATAGGTTTCTTTACCAACTAAATCTATAATATCCTGTGTATTATTTATTTCTCTTATCATTGCTATCCTCCTTAAAATAATCTTTTCTAATAAAAACAAATTCATCTGTCGTTTTATTTTTTATACGTTTATTATCTTTATATCTATATCTTGATAAATAACTTTTTAAGCAATTTTTACTTATACCAAGATATGATGATAAATCATTATAATTATCAAACTGAGCTATTAATTCAAAAGCTTCATTATATACTGATAAGGTCATTTTTAACCTCCTTATCCTACGCAATATAACCTATTATTATATTGCATAAACCCAAATGCTATTTTTCCTTTATTCTATAAGTCTTAAATCTACATTTTCTTCTTAAAATACTTTTAATGTTTTTTGATTCGTTTTTTTAATGGTATAATTGACCTCGAAAGGAGTTATTATGGACCAAAAATATACCAAAGAACAGTTAGAACAAGAAGCCGATATTTTAGCAGGACAATTAATCAAATACCTATATTCTGCTAAAACTAAATCTCGGCCAGAAGTCCTAAAAAAACAAATCAAAGAAGATATTTATAAGTTCTTATTAAATCTATTTAAATAAATGATTAATACTTTTATATTTATCTTTTACTTCTTTCAAAGCAATGTCTATTTCAGAAAACAGATTATCTAGTTCTTCTGATGTCATTGCTTTTTTTAAATTAAATGTAATATCTGAAAAGATATTAATAATGTGTTCTCTTTCTTTATCTAATTCTAATTGAAATGTAATATCAACATCATCTAACTCTTTAGTTAGTGCCATTAGTGGATTTCCCATATATTGAATTTCAAATCCATTAGATTTTAATTCTTTAATTAATATATTTTCCATTACTCCATGCTCCCTTTGCCATTTTATCTATCGTATAAGTCTCAACTATTGAAATCATTTCCATTATTAGAAATAAAACTAAATCTAATAAACTGCCAAAAAATATAGAATAAATTGCAAAGCAAGTAATGACCATTGTGGTTGATAGAGAAATATACTTCATAATACTTAAAAAATATTTCATGCTATTTATCCTCCTTTACCAATTTCGCTAATTCTTCTAGATCAACTACTCCATTTTTAAATAATTGTTCTATCCTTTGTAACTTATTTTCTCGTTTAGTTAAAAATTTATTTAATTCTTCCAATTTTGGACTATCTTTTACCGCTATAACTTTTGCATTAATATTATCTAAAATAATATCTACTGTCTCAGAAGATATTCTCATAGCAAAAGTTTTTGATAATGTTACCCTTACTACTTCTTTTTTACCTTCATTTTCTATTAAATCAAAACTAGTTATAAATAAATTTCCTATTTGTAAAATATAAGTCATTTCTTTTCCTCCTTCTAAAACTTAATATTTCTTATTTTTAACTCTTTTTCCTTATTAGTTAACTTTGTGTATATTCTAGTTGTTTCTAATGAATTATGCCCTAATATATCTGCTAAACCTGCTATATCATTTGGATAAGTCTCTAAATAACATTTAGCAAAATAATGTCTAAAAGCATGAGGATGTACTGCATCTTTACTTATTCTTGCTCTTCCTGCCATTTTCTTTAATCTTCTCCAAATAGTAGAATCAGCATAAGCTTTACCAGTCTTAGGATTAAATATAATTAGTCCCTCTTTAATTTTTCTATCTCTACAATATTTTCTTATTTCCCTTAATAAATCTAACTTTACAGGTATTTCTCTTACTTTACCTTTCTTTTTTATTTTCATAGTCTTATCTAAATCTTCAATTTTAAAAAAAGCTAACTCTGAGATACGAATACCTGTTTCTGCTAATATTCTTAAGATAATATAATTATCATATTCTTCATACTTTTTAGCTGTTCTTAATAACCTATGATAATCAGATTTACTTAAAGAGTATTCTAAAGAGAATTTCTTTTGTTGCTTTATGACTTTTACACATAAATCTTTTTTACCAATAAAATTTAAAAACTTATTAATTACAACTAAATAGTTATTAGTTGTATTAGGCAAATATTCATCTACTTGATCTAATTTCTCTTTAAACTCTATAACTGTTCTTTTAGTAAGCTCTTTATCTTTAGAAAATTCTATAAAAGCTCTTATGTTAGTTTTATACTTTTCAATTGTTTTTTCTGCTTTCTCATCTTCTTTTAAAAATAATTCAAACTCTTCTAACTTCGCTTCTAAATTCATTGTTTTCCCCTTTCATAAACTTTAACAATGCCAAACTCAGTAAGACAAACTCGCATTGCTAATCAACAGTAAAATACAAGAAGGGAGGCATGAAAGATAATCAAGGAGTGTTATTATTCTTACTTTTTTAATAAAAAGCTAATTGTTATACTTATCTATAATTGCTTTCTCAATACCCTCTCTCAAATCAGAAACTATCGGATGAACATAATCATAATACTTTCCATCATTACCTTTTTGGCTAGGAAATGCTATAAACATTTTATCTTTAGATTCTATTAATCTAATATTATGAATTGCCAAACTATCATCTAAAATAATAGTTGCATATCCTTTAACAGCTCCTTTTTCTTCTACTTTTTTTAAATTTACATTTGTTACTTTCATTATTTATTCTTCCTTTCTTCTCTTCTTAAATATTTTTTTGCATTTTTTTTACTAGTTAATACTTTAATTTTTTCATTAAGTTGAATAATAGATGACTGCAACTTACTCTTTTCTTCATTAATTACTGATAGTTTCTCTTTTAATTCACTATTTTCATTATTCAAATCTTTAATATTTTCCCTTAACTCATCATTAATTCTTAAATACTGCTCTTGCTTTTGCATAATAGCATCTAGTTCATTATTCAACTTTTTATTTTCTCTTTTAAAACCACCTTTAGCACCATTGGCTTTTCTTAATAAGTTTTTATATTCTTTTACCTTTTCACGTAATTCTTCACGTATATTAGCAAATGATTTAATTTGTTCCTCTAAATATTCTTTATCTCTTTCAAGTCCATCTATTTTAGATTTTTTTAAATTCAAACGATTATTTAAGTTACAAATTTCTAGCTCATTATTTAAAAGTTCATCTTGCAATTCTTCATATCTCTTTTTAGTCAAAAGTTTCATAACACCTCAATTACCTCCCTCTTTTCTAATTTAAATAGCAAATTAGTTACTAGTTCTTCAAGTTGCTTATTTTTTTGCTTAAGTTGATTTATTTCTTTACGCAATTTTATATTTTCCAACAAACATTTATCATGAGTATCAAATAACCCTAACTTAAGTAACTCTGTAGGTAACATTAAATACTTATCACTACAATATACATCATAAGTATTACCTGTTACTTCTTCTAACCTACTAACCCACTTTTCCAATTCTTTTAGTTCTTTTTCCACCTTTTTATTCCTTTCTCCATCCATTTGGTTCATTGTATTTTTTATTAGTTCCTTTAACATCAAACCTTTGATTTAGTTGATTATATTCAAGAGTAAGAATACCAGTTTGACCATTCCTATTTTTACCAATTATTACTTCGATTTCTTCTATTTCCATTTCTACACCTTTATAATAATTTTCATTATGTAGCATTAAGACTGTAGTTGCTGACTGTTCTAGTTCTCCAGTCTCTTTAAGATCACTAATCTTAGGTCTCTTATCTTTTGTGTTTTCAGAATTTCTATTAATTTGGGCCACTAGAAAGATAGTACAGTCATAATCTAATGATATTTGTCTTAATTCTTTAACAATAGCAGTTGTCTTCTCATATAGAGACTTAGTCTTATCATTACTTCCAATTAATCCCACATAGTCAATAAAAGCCAGTGTATGTCCTTGTTTACT
Source organism: uncultured Bacilli bacterium (assembly GCA_944363735.1). Classification (GTDB taxonomy): domain Bacteria; phylum Bacillota_I; class Bacilli_A; order RF39; family UBA660; genus Onthousia. The sequence goes on from CALVVB010000003.1 coordinate 45,457, forward strand.
CTCTTCAATAATTCTTTTTCTAATACTAGAAATAGTTTGACTTCTACTAATTACTTTAATACTTTTATTAGCAATAGCTTTACTTCCCTTAATCAGTTGTTCTTTCTGATATTCAGTCGCTGGATTATCATGATAGATAATTGGAATTTTAGTATTTATACCAACAAGTCTTTGATATACTTGTTTATCACTCATTTCCATATTAAATAAAATGCAATTATATCTATCTGATAAATCCTCAAACAAATTTAATATAAAGCCTGTTTTGCCAATACCTGGTCTAGCAGCTACTACAACTAAATCATGCTCTTGTATATTTGCATACTTAGATAATTTTTCAAATCTAAAATTAATCCCTTTATTTTTAGAATTTATTATCTTAAATACTTCTTCCCCAGATAATCTATCTGCTGATGTTTTAATACTTAAAGCTTCGTATTTATGAATATCTGTTAATAATTCCTCTTGGGATATTTGATTGTTTTTAAACTTATCAATAACATTTAAGATTAAACTATTTACATATCTTTCAAATAGTAATTCCTGATAATAGTCAAACCTATTACCAAACGAGTTTGTCATAATATTAACCAGTTTATTAATTATTACCTCTTGATTAAATCGTTGATTAAATAAATACTTATATTTTTCTCCTAATGCCACTAAATCAACATTTCTAATATCTTGATACTGTTTTTTTAGAAGCTTAACTATAAATCTATTTTCAATGTTTTTAAAGCACTCATCTGGAATAATAAGTTTAGCAATATTCTCAGGATGTAATATTAAACAACCTATTACTTCTTCTTCTAAATCTAACATTATTCAAGCCTCCGATAATGACACTCTTCACTATCTTCACTCTGCTGCTCTTTTCTTTTCTTCAATTGTTTTTTGATAGAATTAATATCTTTTAAATTAGCTTTATCCCACTCATAAAGGATTTTATCAGTGTATTTAACATTATAAACTTGATTCAGGACTGTCTCTTTAATAGCAAGTCTTATAATTTCAGGATCATATTTCCATGAAGTAATAAATTCAACTTCTGATGATGATAATGTCCTACCAAATTCTTTTTCAACAAAATCCAATACATTACCATTTACATTAACATTATCATTACCATTTACATTAACATTTACATTTACATTAGGTTTTTTATTTTGAAACCCTTGGTTTTCACTTTCAAAACCAGTGGTTTTTTTATAGTTTTCTTCATAGTTATTAGGTAGGTTATTATCATCTTTTTTAGATGGCCTACCACCCTTTTTACCATCTTTTTTTCTTTTAGTGTTGGCATCTAATTGTGGTTTTGCCATTATAAACAATGATTCTAATTCTTCATCTAAATCAGGCTCAATACCAGTCAAAGCATAATCAATTATTGCCTCATAAAATGCTAACCTTTTATCATCACTCTTCTTTTTTACTGCTTTTCTAAAACTATCATAAAAAACAAAACTATCTTGTATCATACTAGCCCTCCTGAATTACTTATTTATCATATAATTTCTAACCTCATAATAAGTACACAATGATCCTTTTTCTTGGTCACACATAGCAGCATAATTATCAAAAGAACTAGAACTATCACGTATTAAGTTAGCAATAATAATTGCTATAATAATTCCAAATAATATTAATAATGTTAATTTAAACCATTTTCTTAATCTTGCTTTTCTCATATTTTTACATTTATGACATTTTGTGATAAAATAAAGTTGTTAATTTATTTAACAGAAGATTAATTGCTGACTGGCTTTAATCTTTCTTTTTTTATCTGATGCCATAATCTCCTTCCCTATTCATTACTATTTTCAATTTTAGCTACAATTTCTACACCATATTTATCAGTTAATATTTCTGCTAAGACTTGCCAGAGTCTTAATTCTAAGTCGCTAGGTAAATTCATATTTATACCTCCTATTAAATTTTATTCGACTTATTTTTTATAAGTACGTAGTGGATATTAATTTCATTTTTCATATCGACATAAAACTTTTATGACTCTTTTCTTTGCGTTTTCGCAAGAACTCGATTAAAAAAAATAAACAAATCTATATTATATGGCTTTAATAATTGCTCTATTTTGGATAAATTCATATCTTTTAATCCTATCTCATACTTACTAATAGTACTTGTTGCAACACCAGTTTTTATAGCAAGTTCTTCTTGTGAATCACCATTCTCGATTCTAACTATTTTTAATTCTGAACCTACTATTTTTAAAAAATCTGCTTTCATTTTCTACCTCCTTACAATTAGAGTTTACTATGCTTTTTCGCAAATGTCAACAAAAATATTGCGAAATCGCAAAAAAAGTTGTATTATGATTTTATGAAAGGAGGAGAATCATGAACTTCTTTTCTAAAAATCTAGAATATTTAAGAAAACAAAAAGGTCTGTCAAGAGCAGAATTATCAAAAAAATTAAATGTAAATCAGTCAACTATATCTCGTTGGGAAAATGGAGATATGGGAGTAACTGTTGACAATGCTTATGATGTTGCCAATTTCTTTAACATTTCAATTTCTGATTTAACAGGAAAAGATATTACTAATTCAAAAAATAGTTTTGACGAATTAGAACTGCTTTTTGATAAAAATAAAGATATATTAACTGATGAAGATAAAGAATATATGAAATTTATAATAGAAAAAAGGAAAAGAGAAATTGATAAACAGTTAGGAGATGAATAATGAAAAAAACAACTTTACTAATTGTACTATTAATAATTATTATTTTAGTTTTATCTGTAATCGTAGTCATCCAATTTAATAGTAATAATAAACTAAATAATACAATTAACTTGCTAATTGATGATAATTTTGTTGAAGCCGAAAAATATATAAAAAATAATAACTTATATAAAAATATTGATTATGATTTATTAGTAAAAAAAATAAATAATCAACCAACTGCAAGATTAGACTCAAATTCTAAAACTGGCAAAGTTATAGACTGGTATGATGAATATACTTGCAAACGTTTTATTAATGATTATGATATATGCAATTAAAAGTATGCTAGTATAGGTACTTAATAAAAAGGGGAAATGAAACAATGAATTTACATAATTTATTAAGTGGAGAAATAACACAAAAAGAATTATTAAATTATTATAATGCTAATATTACTTATATAAGATTACCAAAATATATAAATGGTTGTGTGTTTCCTTACAAAGGTATTAACAATATTTATATAAACGAAAGTTTATCTTATTATAAAAAGAAAAAAACTATAATACACGAACTAGCACATATAGAGTTAAATCATTTATATCAAATAGATAAAGAAATATATTATAAAAAAGATAAATATGAAGATGAAGCAGATAAATATATAGACTTTCTTTTAAATAATATTAAACACGTTTAAAAGTATGCTAGTATAGGTGCTTTTAATATAAATTTTATCGCAGTAAAGGAGGTGTAAATCATGGAAGTAGAAAAAAAGAAAATGCCAAAATGGGCAATTGTAGTTATTATAGTAGTAGTTATTTGTATAATTGGTGGATTAACTGGTGGAAATAATAGTAATCTTTCAAATAATAGTAATGATAACAATAATCAAGAAGAACAACAAACTGATAAAGTAACAGAAACAATAGAAGAAAATGAAGATACTCAAACTGTTGAAGAAACTATACCAACTGAATATAGAAATGCTTTAAATCAAGCTGATACCTATGCTAATGTTATGCACATGTCTAAACAAGGAATATATGATCAACTAACTTCTAAATATGGAGGACAATTTGAAGCAGATGCAGCCCAATATGCAATAGATAATGTTCAAGCCGACTGGAATGCTAATGCACTTGCTAAAGCTAAAGATTATCAAGATACAATGAGTATGTCCAAAAATGCAATATATGATCAATTAGTTTCAGAATATGGAGAACAATTTACTGCTGAAGAAGCACAATATGCTATTGATAATTTAAATTAAAAAAAGACCTCGTACTGGCATACGAGATCAAAACAGAAAATATTTCAATACCCACTACGATAAGAAATTTTTTTCTGCTATTTAATTATAGCATTAAAATCTTTTCTTATCAATAAAATTAAAGAAAGGAAGTGCTATAATGATTAAAAATGTAGCAATATACTGTCGTGTATCAACTGAAGAGCAAAAAAAGTTTGGAATATCAGTTGATGATCAAAAAAACAGTTTAACAGAATATTGTAAAAGAAATAAATATAAAATATATGACTATTATATAGATGAAGGAGTATCTGCTGGAACAATATCCAAAAGAAAAGAATTTGTAAGACTGCTCAAAGACCTTGATAATATAGACTTAATTATTTTTACAAAATTAGATAGATTTTCAAGAAATGTAAGAGATGCTAATAATCTACTAGTAGAATTAGATAAACATAACACTTCATTTAAAGCTATAGATGAGGACGATATAGACACTTCTACTGCTGATGGCAGATTTATATTCAACCTCAAAGTAAATCTAGCAGAGCACGAAAGAAATAAGGACTCTGAACGTATTAATAGAGTTAATAATTATAAATATAAAGTTGCTAAAACTGTATGCAGTGGACAAAAAATCTTTGGATATGATATAGATGAAGGAAAACATTTAGTAGTAAATCTTAAAGAAGCAGAACAACTAAATGAATTGTACGATTACTATTTAAAAACATCTAGCTTAGTTAAAAGCTATACATGGTTTAAAAATAATGTAGCAAATAAAAGTTTAGGTACTGTAAGAAATTATCTTACTGATAGTAAATATATAGGAAAATTTATAACAACTAAAAATAAAGAAGTATTAGAAGACTTTTGTCCTGCAATAATAGATGAAGATAAATTTTATAAAGTGCAGAAAGAATTAAAAAGGAATATAAAAACAACTAATTATAAGACAAAAAGGGATTATATCTTTAGCGGATTAATAATATGTAAAGAATGTGGTTTTAAAATGGCAGGAGGAACTAGAGGGGCTAGATATGACTTTACAAAAATATATAAGTGTAAACATCATTATGTAGATAAAGTCTGTGTTAATACCACTTCATTAACCGAAAAATATATTGAAGACTATTTAAAAGAAAATATTTTAAAAATAGCAGAAAATAATATCTTAAAGGCACAAAAAAAGAAGAAAATAACTAGTAAAAATAAAGCAGCAGAAATAAAAAACAAAATGAATAAACTTGTAGATTTATATCTTAATGATTTAATAGACAAAGATAAATATAATCAGGACTACAATTATTTAAAAGAAGAGTTAAAGAAAGAAGAACAAGCGACCAAAGAAGAACAAAATATTAACATAGATAATCTTCAAAAATTTCTAAAAATGGATTTCTTAACCATTTATGACACTTTAACAGATGTAGAAAAGCAAAGATTATGGCGAAGCATTATTGATAATATAACAATAGATAATAACAAAAACATAACTATTAATTTTTTATAGGTACTAACTCACAAAGACCTGGAGGTTTCGCTGGTATAAACAGTCCCCAATTCACATCAGGTTCCACTATCAAAGAAAGAGAACTAGCAGAAAGAACTTTAAAAGGAGAATATTACTATCCTGCAACCAATGCATTATGGTTCTATGCACCAGGAAGAAATAGTAATTGTATTAGTACTTGGTATGATCAAGCCTTAGCAGGAAGATTTAAAAATCATTGTTTCTATGCCCCTGATCCAAATGTATGTCCACCTCTGCATTAACCCATTAAAAATATATTGTCAAATCATAGTAAACTATGCTATAATAAATGTGTTCCAAAAAGAACCCATAGGGGCGTGGTATAATGGTAGCATAGGAGTCTCCAAAACTTTTGATGGGAGTTCGATTCTCTCCGCCCCTGCCATTAAGAAACTTAAAGACCCTTTGCATAAGAGTCTTTTTTTATATTATTATATAAGAAGGTGATACAAATGAGTGAAACTGATAAAAAAAGTTTAGAAAATGCCAAGAAATTATTTTCAAGTGGAGACATTAACAATATTGAAATAGGTACTGTTAAAGGATTACAACAAATTCATAAATATCTATTTGAAGGTTTATATGACTTTGCAGGTATCATCAGAAAAGAAAACATTTCTAAAGGAAATTTTAGATTTGCTAACACTCTATATTTAGAAGATATATTAAAAAAAATAGAAACAATGAAAGAATCTACATTAGATGAAATAATTGATAAATATGTAGAAATGAATATCGCTCATCCTTTCTTAGAAGGAAATGGTAGAAGCACAAGAATTTGGTTAGATTTAATACTAAAGAAAAATCTAAATAAAATTGTTAACTGGGAAAACATTGATAAAAGATTATATTTACAAGCAATGGAACGAAGTCCAATTAATACTTTAGAAATTAAAACTTTAATCGAAAATAATCTAACAGATGATTTAAGCTTAACTACAATTTTTAAAGGTATAGAAACTTCATATTATTATGAAACAGATGAATATTATTAATATTCAAATTAAGCAAGGGGGAATTTTATTATGATAGGAGAAGTAGTAAGGGTTACTAGAATAGCAAATGATTTCACTACTAAAGACTTATCTGAAAAATCACAAGTATCAAAATCATACATTAATGAAATAGAAAAAGAAAAGAAAACACCATCTAATGATATATTAAATAAACTAAGTGAAGGATTTAATTTAGATATTGAAGATTTACTTTTATTAGATGAATATCACAACTCTCTTATTGGTAAAAAAGAAAAATTAGAAATATATAGAATGCTTCTTTTAAAAACATTAGAAACTTATGAAGAAAAAGAAGTAAAAAAATGCAAATAAAAACATCTTTACATAATTGATGTTTTTTATTTTACAAGCTCTAACTTACTTTTTTAACGTATATGTAAATGTTTTATCTTCTGAGATTTCAGGAACAAAACGATGTCTTAACGGTCCAAATGCTAAACGAGAAAATGCATTCCCACTAGCACCTGTATCAATCATCATTCTAAGCTCTGCTATCTTATCATTATTCTTTTTAGCATTGTCTAATATTAATAAACATTCACAGTCTAAAAAATTATCTGGATCAAAAAGCTCTTTCATTTCTAAAAGTGATAATTCCATTACTTTACTAGATAATACCTCTATATTAGTATTTTCATAAGAATAAAATCTGTCTATAACATTACAAGAATTATCACCAAAAACTAAAAATTCATCATCTATACTTTTTTCAGGCATATCAGGAATATCAAGATTATTATCAGGATTCGTAATAGAAAAAGCAGTATGTCTTACTGCAAAAAAGTTTATATCAGTAATACCTATTTCAACAATATCACTTAACAAAGGCCCATCAGATAAACGATATTCAATCTTATAATAATGTTCATTATCCTTTAAATAGCATAATCTCTTATTTTGAAAAATAATCTCCGGATTAAGTCTTTCTATCTCTTGTAAATATGATACCAAAGGTTCAAAAAATAATAATTCCTGTCGATTTTGTAATAAAGATATTAAATTCATATATTTTCATCCTCTCTGATTTTTCTTTAACTATTTATGTACCAATCTGTTTTCAATGAAAAAATTATATCATATACTAAATTACTTTTCAAATCAGCATAATAAAAATATAATTGATATTTTTTACAACAACTTAACACAAAATAATGTCAACTAACTTACATTTCTATTGTCAAAAAACTACAATTAAGGTGGAGGTAGAAAATGGAAGCAAAAGATATTAAGAAAGTTGCCTGTGTTGGTGCAGGTGTAATTGGTTATAGTTGGGCTTTATATTATTCTCTAAAAAAATTATCAGTAAATGTTTATGACATAACTGATGAAGCTTTAAATCTTGCCAAAGAAAGAATTCACGAAAGTCTACTTAACTTAAAGAAAAATAATGTTGTAACAGAAGAAGAAATTAACGAAATTGAAAGTAGAATTAATTACACTACTTCAATGGAAGAAGCAGTTAAAGATGTAAAATTTATTACTGAATCTGGTCCTGAAAGTTATGATATTAAAAGAAAAATGGTTGAAGAAATGGAAAAATATACTAAAGAAGACACAATCATCTCATCATCCACATCAGGACTACTAATTACAGAAATAGCAAAAGATGCTAAACACAAAGAAAGATTCATAGGAGCACATCCTTATAATCCACCACATTTAATACCATTAGTAGAACTTACTAAAGGAGATTATACAACTGATGAAGTCATAAACACTGCTAAAGAATTCTATCAATTAATTGGTAAAGAACCTGTAGTATTACAAAAAGAAGCTTTAGGATTTATCTGTAATCGTATTCAAATGGCTGTTTATAGAGAAGTATGTAATCTTGTAATGAATGGTGTATGTACTATAGAAGATGCTGATAAAGCCGTTACTTATGGTCCAGGATTAAGATGGGCTATTATGGGACCTAGTCTAGTCTTTGAATTAGGTGGTGGTAAAGGTCATATAGATGGACTTATGAAACACTTAAACCCATCTATTAGTCTATGGCTACACGATATGGCAGACTTTAAAGACTTTCCAGAAGAGTTTGGAGAAATAGCAAGAAAAGGTGTAGAAGAAGCCTTAAAAAATAGACCTAAAGAAATAGGTAATGATGATGAATCACTTGCCGAATATCGTGATAAAATGCTAATAGAAATATTAAAATTACATAATAAATTATAAAACTAGAAAGTGTTACTAAAAGTAATGCTTTTTTTATGTAGTTATTATATAATAATTATATATATTTTTTAGGAGGTTCCAAATGCAACATAATTTTGATAAAGAAATAGAGCTTTTTATGACATTCGACATTCTAGGAGACACTCTAAGAACTGGTCCCCTACTTTGGTATATTGATAGAAAAAAACTAGAAGATATTAAAGATCATGCTATGGATTTAATATTTATTTTTGAAAGATTAGAAAAGCATTTTCCTATTAATCTAGATAAAGATAAAGTATTAAACTATTGTATATATCATGATTTACCTGAAGCACTTACTGGTGACATAACAAAATTTCAAGGAGTATCTAGCGAAGAGAGAAAAAGAGTAAAAAACCTTGCCGAAAAATACTTAATAAAAAAATTTAAAGATATTATAGACTTTAAAACTATATTTCATAATTATAACAATAGAACCGATATAGAATCTAAAATTATTCATATGATAGATAAAGTACATTCTTCTACTACCTTTATTAAATATCAGAGTGAAAAACCTGTTAATATGAATGACTCTAGAATTATTAAAGATTTAAGAAACAACCCATTTGTTGTAGAAAAAATTAATGAAGGAAAAGATTTAGCAGATATTTTCTTTGAATTTCACCTTATGGCAGTAAATATTACTGATGAAGAATGTGAAAAGTATCACATTACAAGAAATGAAGCTGACACTATTGTTGATGCCATAAAATCTTTCGCTACAACAATGTATAACCAAAAAATTAATAATACTTTACTAAACTTTGACAAAGATTTTCCTGAAGAGACTCTTAAATATAACAATAAATACAATAAAGATAACTATCACAAATTAGTACGCGATAACATTCCAAATATCATTAAAAGAAACGGAGAAGAACCAATATATCATACTTTAAATGATGAAGAATACTGGGATGCTTTATTAAAAAAGGATACAGAAGAATTAGAGGAAGCAAAAAATGCAGAAAGTAAAGATGAAATATTAAAAGAACTAGGAGATAAACTAGAAATTTTAAGAGCAATGGCCGAATATCTTGGCTTTACATTAGAAGATGTTATAAAACAAGCAAATAAAAAAAGACAAACAAATGGAGGATTTCAAAAGAAATTATTTTTAGAAACAGTAAAAAAAGACTATTAAATTCATAAACAATAGTCCTTTTTTTATTATAAACTACTTTTTGTTTAGTTTATAAACATATGATTCTGGCTTTTTTTCAAAACATCCATCTTTCAAGTAATAATGATCAAATTCTAAATGTACAGAATTTCTCCCATTATATGGATACATAACTATAAATCCAGGCTCTCCTCCTTCTTCTCCTTTATGATTCAAAAAACCACCTAGTGTAGGTATATATATATCATAATCATTAAACTTTGCTGTATGAGAATGACCGTGTATTGTTAAACTATGAGGAATTAAATTTCTACACTCTATACGAAAAGGTCTACTTTCATGTTCTAAAGAAATAGGACAACCAAATACTGAAAAAAACGCTTGGCAATACCCCAACGGCAAAACATTTTTCTTATCCGCTAATTCTCTTAAAATATCTATATTATAAGATAAATACATTTTATCATGATTACCACCTAATACCAAGTGATGTACCTCAGGACTAACCAAATAATTCTTTAAAATATTATTTATTTGTTCTCTTGTATTTTCATAACTACCTCTACCAAAATCTATAAATTGCTTTACTCCATTCACCTCAATTGTACCATCACCTATATCGCCTCCATGAACCAAATAACGAATTTTATTATATTTACAAAAATCTAAAACATAATAAAGAAAATCCCATCTATTCATATCTTGTCTATCCAAAGAAGAGTAATCATAATGAGTATCCGAAATAAACATAATTGGATCATAATTAATATCAAACATACAACCTTCAACACGGTAAATTCCTTTTAAAATCTCTTTCTCTTGCATTTTTATAGAAGAATCTGAAACAAATATATTATTTCGCATCAAATCCAAAAGTTCATATTTATATAATTTATTTTTTATCATAGTTTTATAGAAATCATTTGTATCTAATAACTCTCTAATTATCTCTTCATCCATATTTCTTCCCCCTTTAACACATTAAAAATTTACATATATATTACTAAACTTCTCGCTAAAAATAAAGTGTTTTTATAATTTATGAATTAGATTCTGCAGTATATAAATTTTGATATTGTTTACAACTCTTTAACAACTCTTTATGAGTACCACTACCAACTAACTTACCTTTCTCAATTATATGAATAGTATCAGCATCAACAATAGTAGATAATCTATGCGCAACTATGATTACAGTATGATCTTTTACTAAATCATCAATAGTCTTCTTAATATATTCTTGAGACTCATTATCAAGTGCACTAGTCGCTTCATCAAAAAGGATTATCTTAGTATTTAAAAGAAGTGTTCTAGCAATAGCAAGTCTTTGTTTTTGCCCTCCTGATAAATTAATACCACCTTCTCCAATAATAGTATCATATCCGTTAGGAAGACTCATAATATAATCGTCTATATAAGCTCTTTTACAGTACTCTCTTACTTCCTCTAAACTAACTCCTTCTTTAACTAATCTAAAATTTTCAAGTATTGATAAATTAAATAGAAAAGGACTCTGTCTAATAATAGAAATATTATTTCTTAAAGACTCTTCAGTTAAATCTTTAATATTAATACCATCTATAGTAATATAACCTTTACTAGCATCAAAATATCTAAGTAACAAGTTAAATATTGTACTCTTACCATTACCACTACGTCCAACAATAGCAATCTTTTTATTAGGAACAATCTCTAAATTAAGACCATTTAAAGTATAATCTTCGTCTTCTTTATATTTAAACTTAACATTATTAAATTTAATAATTCCTTTAGTATTCACTAACTCTTTAGAACCATATACTTCATCTTTATATAAATCATTATTTAATAATTCCCCTATTCTTTTTAAAGAAACAGTTACTTTATTAAAACTCACACCGAAGTCACTAATGCTCTCAACTACTTCATCAATTCTCCATATATAAGACTCCATCATCAAAAATACCGAAAGACTAATAACACCATCTAAATAACATTTACCAGTTGTAAAAAGAATTAAAAACTGAATTAAGAAATAAGCAAGATTATTAAAAGCATAATACCATCTCTCATACTTTCTAACCTTAGCCGTATGAGTATAAAGTTTATCTATAACTTTAGAAATATTATACTCAATTATTTTAGTAATTCCTAATGACTTAATTTCTCTAATACCTGTAATATTTTCAGTCGCTACTTTTACATAAGAATCACTTTCTTTTTTAATATTCTCTTGACTCTTCTTAATTCTAGGAAAAAACTTCATTGAAATAAAACCCATAATAATAGCAAGTAACATAATCTCTAAGAACAAAACAAGAGATATTCTAATTGCAATAACAATAACTATAATTACAACAACTGCTTTACAAATAAGTCTAACCATTTTAGATAACAATTCCATAACTCTATCAGGATCAGTATAAAGCCTATTTATAAATTCACCTACACCTATCTCTTCAAATGCAATAGCAGGTAATTTATCTATCTTTTTATATAGGTCTTTACTCACATTTTTTGTAAATTTAATCTCAAAATATGTGTATAAAGCATCTCTTGGTATCTGTAAAAAAGTGTAGAATACAATGTAAATACCTTCATATAGTGCTAAATAAAACACAAACAAATTTAAATCTTTAGCAGTTAAAGCTTCAACAGCAACACCCCAAAAATATACAGATACCAAAGCAGGTAAATAAGATAATGCTACTAAACTAATATAAAGAACAAGTTTTAACTTATCATCTTTGATATATTTCCAAAATATTTTAAAATGTTTTAATTTCTTCATACAACAACACTTCCTTAAAAAAACTACTGTACAGTAGTTTCTAAAAATATAAAAAGGATAGGATATCTTTTAAACTACTATAAAAACATGTAATAAATAATTTTGATTTAAACACGCAACAAAAAAATTTAATATCAATCACTCATCCTTACAAGTCAAATAATAATATCATATAGATAAATACTTGTCAAACTAATAAAGTTAACTATTTACAATCAAAAAGATAAAATAAAATGGATTGTGATTCATATCTACAATTTTTTTATTTCTATAAGCAAAGCCTAATAAAACTACAATAAAAATTCTCAATATCATAATATATAAATATATTACCAGCTGGAGGTGGACTTTCTGTATTTATCTTTAATTCCGTCTATATATATATCTTTATAAGTTGCAGTTATTATCATTCTCTTCTCATTTGTAACTATAAATTCATTATTATTTACATCTACTACTTTTAATATATTTACTTTATAGCCATTATCTTGAAACATCTTTTTTTTCAGTTAAAAAATAGAACTTATTATTTTAAAGTTCTATTTTTAAATCATACTACTTTCTACTAGTATTATTAGCAATTATATTAAGTAACCTAATTATCTCTCCAAGACCATATATCATACTACAAAACACAAAACTACCAAGCCAAAATATTAATGTCAATGATAAATTATATTCAGTTTTTGTACAAACTGCAAATAACTCTGAAGTTCCACTACAAGCCGGAAATAAATTACCAAGTATTACACCTACAATAAATAAAAATATAAATAGACACACTGCTAATTGCTGATAAAAATTATAATTTCTTTTTTTCTGCACTTCTTTACTTATCTTCTTTAATTTAGGTAAATCTTCTCTTTCTTCATCAATTTCATCAAATAAATCTCTCATTTCGAAGCCTCCTCATCATTATTCCTTTTAGGTCTTCCACGTCTTTTAAGCACTTTAGGCTCTTCTATATTTTCTAAAGTTTTAATATCTTCAACTTCTTCAACTTCTTCAACTTCTTCAACTTCTTCCACTTTTTCTTCTTTTTTCTTCTTATCTTTAGAATTGCCAATCTCTTTTCTTTCAATATATTCTTTATATAGATAAACATACCTAACAAACATAAATTGATAAATAGCCTCTAATAAATAAACCACTACATCTTCAAAATTATGAACTGACATCAATGAAACAATCAAACTAATAGCAATTATTCCTACCAATAAATAATAGTATTGACCATTATTAATTTCTGACAAAGGACTATCAGATAATTTTAAATCTTTGCCAATAACAGTGCTAGTAAAGAAAGAATAACCAAAATAAAGGGTAATTAAAACATTAAAAGCTAAATTCAAGATAGAATCAAAACCAAAAGATTGAAAAATTGTAAATAGACTTGCAAAAGTAGTAAGTAAATAAAAAACAAACATAATGACATTTAAATAATCAAAATATCTTTTACCAAACTTAACCCTAATTAAAATAAAATAAATTAAACTAACTAGATAAATACTATTATGATTAATAATAGACCTAAATATATCTCCTGCTTCCATATGACTTTGAATAGCAAAAGATTGTGATAATATTATAAGCACAACCAATAATCCAATTAAAATATATGTTATCATACTAGGACTATCAAAAAAATCTTTTTCTTTATTTTTATTCATCTAACATCCTCCTTACACTTACTCCATTATAATTATAGCATAAGTTTAAAAAAAAGAACATTAATTTAACTAACTAATGTTCTTTTTCTATAAATAGTTTTCTCACTTATATTATAATCTTTTTCTATAGAATCTAAACTATAATATTTGCTGCCATAATTATCTGCAACCAACTTAATAAACAAGTCTTTCTCATAATAATTACCAAGCAAATTTTTTCCATTTTTAATAAGTCCATATACTTTTAGTTTTTCTACATTATTTCCACTTATTTTTTTATAAGACCAATTACTAACTTTATATATTTTATAATCATCATCTGTTATATCTTGGTTATATATCAAATATTCACCACATCTTAACGTAACTTTTTTAGAATCCTCTGTAAACACAACCTTAGATTCGTAAGTATCACAATACTCATCACCAGAAAAATTATTCTTAATTTTAGTTACTAAATTATTATTAATTAATTCATATAAATAAACTACATCATCACTAGTCTCATTATTATAATTAACAGCATTAATACCAACAGTTTTAGCATTATATTTAAATACCTGTATTTTTTCTCTTTCACTATTACTAAGAACAATAAACAAAAAGATAGCACTAACTATAAGACAGGTAACTGCTACTGTTAAAAATTCATAATTGCCTTTCCCCAATTTACTAAATCTTACTTTCATAGTTTTTTATCTTTCCCTCTATATTATCATCGACTTTTTTTATAGTATCAACACAAACTTTTAAAGCACTATCATAACTACCTTTATAGAAAAGAGAACTAGCTCTACTAAGACCACTATTAATATCTTCATGTAAAAATCTATATCTATTTCCATAGACAATCATGCTTTCTGTTAATTTAGCTTTTTTAATCATACTAATCGTAGTATTATAAAGTTTTAACACCAAGTCTCTTGCTGTATCAACCCTTGTATTAAGTGTCTTTATAACAATAGGTTTACGAGATAATTCCTTAACTACTTCTTCTATCGCTTCATTCGCTTCATTAAGTTCAACAAAATAATTATCACTAATAATAGGTAATTTAAACTCTCTCATCTTCTCTTTACATTCACTTAATAACTTATCTATTTCAGAAAGTTGTTCTCTAGCTCTCTGTTCATCTTCATACATATTACCAAGACTCTTCAAAGCAATATCTAAAGTAGATTCAGTCTGTTTAAGCTTTAAAGAAAGTTCATCTACTTCCTTTGTAACTAAAGAAAATGGTGTCGCTTTATTCTTAACTCTATCAACAACATTTTTATATTCATCTTTAATAGAAGTTAAATCTTTATTTACTTCATTAATGATATTAACATCTTCTTCATTAAGGTCATACATATTCTTAATATCATCTAATTGTTCATATATATCAGTAACAACCTTTTCTGTTTTCTTAAGTTTTTTAGCAAAGTCTTTTATTCCTTCCTCATACACTTTACGAGAAAGTCTCTCTTTTTCAAAATCAACAAAAATACTATCTAAATAATCAAGAATAGTTTTAAGTTCAAACATACAATCTTCAAGATTTAGAACTTTTATCCTATCTAAAATAGTATTAACATTCTTACGAGACTCTTCTAAATTATAATCAAGATTAAGATATTCAATAGGATATCCTTTTTCAGTCATTTCATTACCTGTATCTTCAATCTCTTTAATTCTTTTAGGAATCAACTGTTTACACATAAGCATTAAATCAGGAACTTCTGATACCACTATTTCCATATGTTCAATCATTGTATCTAAAGCTTTTACTATATGTACAACTTCACTATACATATTATCATCCATTGCTTTTTCAAACTCTAAAAATCTCTTCTCAATATTTTCAAGTTGTAACTCTATCGCTTCAGCCATCTCTTCATAAAGATTCTTATGCTCATTATATTCTTTATTTAAAGCTCTATATTTAGTCTTAAGTTTACTAATAATACTACGATACTTCTCTTCTGATAAAGTTATTTCTTTTATCTGATCAAGTAAATCATCCGCTTGTTCCCTAACTTTATAAACTTCCATTTCACATTTAGCAATTCTAAATTTAGCAGTTTTATATTCTTTCTTATCAATTAAAGTATCTAATTCTATAAGCATATCATCTATTTTAGGAATATCTATATTTTTAATAGTATCAAATCTCTCTTCCCACTTTTGATACTTCTCTTCCATTTTCTCATTTTTAATAATAGGTTCTAACTTAGAAAGTTCTAAAAGTACAGGAGTACTTCCAATTAAGTTTTTTTCACGCTCTAAATTATCATATATACCTTGATAATACCTCTTCTGTCTTCTTTTTAAAATAGTGATAATAAGGATTACTAAAATTAAAACTAAAATAACAGCACTGATTATATATAATAATGTATCTCCCATTACTATCACCTCTACTATAACATCATAACATAAACTAAAGTTTTATGCCACTAAAACTTGACAAAAAGAGAATTTCATAATATGATATTAGAGCAATTTACTTGAACAGCAATGCTTTACTTTATTCAATGTGTTTTTTTTAACTGAGTAGCTTTTGTGCTGTAAAGCGAAAAAATTACTCCCTGAATAAATGGTGAAAGCAAAAATCAAGAAAATGCAAATATAAGGAAAGGAGAAAAATTATGGCAAGATATACAGGACCAAGTTACAAAAGATCAAGACGTGTTGGTTTTTCATTAAGTGAAACAGGAAAAGAACTTGCTAAAAGACCTTATGGACCAGGACAACATGGAAATGCAAGACATGGTAAACCAAGTGATTATGGTAATCAATTAAAAGAAAAACAAAAATTACGTTTCATGTATGAAGTTAATGAAAAGCAATTCAGAAAGACTTTTGATGAAGCTGCTAAAATGCCAGGTGTACATGGTACTAACTTCTTAATTTTATTAGAGTCTCGCCTAGATAACTTAGTATATCGTATGGGATTTGCAACTACTCGTCGTGGAGCAAGACAACTTGTAAATCATGGACACATTACTGTAAATGGTAAGAAAGTAGATATTCCATCATACAGAGTTAAACCAGGCAGTGTTATTGCATTAAAAGAGAATTCTAAAGATCACAAAGCTGCTAATGAAGCATTATCTAAAGTTAATAAACGTGTAGAATATGTAACTTTTGATGAAAACAAAAAAGAAGGTACTTATGTAAGATATCCTGAAAGAGGCGAACTTAACATGGATATCAATGAGTCACTAATCGTTGAATTCTATAACAAATAGAATCGAGTAGAGAAAATTAAATAATTAAAATTATTTAATTTGTCCCTCTCACACCACCATACGTACCGTTCGGTA